>PQXD01000002.1:0-52610 GCA_003194485.1 Deltaproteobacteria bacterium | reverse complement strand
GCCCCTTGCGATATTCTTTGCTTATGGCGATAACCTCCCATGAGCAAGTTTACCACGATCCCTTAACTGCTGAAGCCTTTCGCCTGAAAGGCGAAGGTTTTAGACCTGGCGCATGGAAAAATAAAACTACCCCAAACCACTCCAATCATCACATCAGCCCTTCAGTTATCTTCCTCTCATTATTGATAAAGAATGCCTTGACTTCATCCCAGGTTGTTCCGTTCAGAGATACGGGATCCGGAGAATCTTCCGCATCCTGAAAATAGAAAAAGGACTTAAGTATATGATAGCAATTGATTCGTCGCCTTCCGTATTTTTTCAAAAACATGTCTTTTAGCTCTAATGGCTGGAAATGCTTCAGGATTTCATATAAATCATAAAAGTCTTTCTTGTCGGCCCGCTGGGAAATGGCAACGACTTTCATGGAGGCAATGTCTTCAATGCCGGCTATTCTTATACCGTTAAATTTCTGTAAAGGCTTGATGAGCTTATATGGGTAAAGCAGCAGTGACAATTTCATGCCTTCGATATCGGCGTGTATCGTTTCTTGTTCGGCAATTAGTATTTGTCCGTTCAGGTTTTCAATTGTTTTACATAATTTTTCAATTAAGAATTCTCTCTCCGAGAACAGATCAAGGTCATCACTTTTCCTGTGACCAAGATGCAGTGCCAAAGCAGTACCGCCGGCCAGGTAAAACCTCTCTGCAATGTCGGCTATGGAGAAAAGCTTTCCGGCTAATAAAAGCAGTCTTGAATCAACGGCCTGTTCAAACATAATATTTCCTTTTCGGGGATATGGTAATGAATTGACCAGTAACTGGCCGTTTTTCGATCTATTGTTTTAGATCTTTTGATAACGTCAACGATATCATCTTTCGAATAATGATCCAGAAGCCAGTGAATATCTTCCGGCCTTCCGTATTGGAGCATTCTCTCAATAACAAATCGTTTGTGTCTATGTAGGTCCAGGGTGTCCTGGTCAATATCCCAAAACAAATAAGTTGGTAGCACGTTTTGCATAATATAAGGTTTTTTCTGAAAAAGAGCCAAAAAATGGGAAATTTTCGATCAATTTTATTGTTCAAAATACATCTAAGCAAGACGATAGTCAAGCCCTGGTTTCTGCTATGCCTTGTAAAAGACGGACGTACTTTGAACCTATCTGTTCAAGGTCAAAGTCCTGTGCCCGTTTTCTTGCCTGATCCTGAAAGTACGCTCTGCGGGGTTCATCAGCCAGCAGTCCTTCCACGCCGCGGGCCAGGGCCTCGGGGTCGTCCACCGGCACCAGCAGGCCATATTCATTATCGCCTAGCATTTCACGCGGTCCTGTTTGACAGTCAGTGGCTATTACCGGGCAACCACACGCCATTGCTTCCGCTAAGACGTGAGGCCGACCCTCGTATCGAGAGCACAGGATAAGGGCCTTGGCTCGAGCCATAAATGCAAAAACGTTTTCCTGCCATCCTGCCAGAATAACCGATTCGGCAAGATCCAGGTCCTTGACCATGACTTGGATTTGCTTTTTGTCAGGTCCTTCGCCTACAAGGATCAACTTCAGATTCGGATGGCCAGAATGTAATTTTTTAAAGGCATTGAGCAGGATATCATGGGCCTTATGAGTTACCTTCAGCCGTCCCACATGGAGCAGGTAGTCACCAGGCAGGGCAATGGATGGTTCCCTTTTTGACATTTTAGCTATAAATGATATGTCCACCGGATTTGGGATTACTGCTATCCGTCGAGTATCCAGAAAGTAATCCGATATAATGATTTCCTTGATTCCGTTCGACACGGCAATAATCCGGTCAGCCTTTGGATAGAGCCGGGCAGATGTCTGTGAGATCGCCCTGCCCAATAGGCCTTTGCCCTTATATTGTTGCCTGGGATTTATATGTTGAGAGATAACGGCATGGTGGCCTGTAATATATGAGGCCATGATATTTATGATATTTGCCTGTTCCATGAAACTCAGGACTACTCTTGCCCTGTGTCTGCGTATGAGCCGTGCCAAAGCCAGGATGTGATATGGGATGCGGATAATATGGGCTGTGTGGCTGTTAAGCGATTCGGAAAAGGCCGCCACCGCCACTTCTGCCGGTATTGGATATGACCGGCGGTTCTCAAGCAACACCAGAGTCAGGTCAAAGTGCCGGGCCAAGTACGGGAGCAAGGTGGTTGCCACCCGCTCGGCCCCGCCGCCTGCCAGAGACGGAACGAGAAAGATCAGCCTGGGGCGGTCTGTTAATTCGTGTATTCGTTTATTTATCAAATCGTCAACTCGTTGAGTTGTTTTTCTTCTTGCTGTGGAGATGGCGGATGTAGCCATTGAGCAACATTAGGGTCTTTTCGATTTTATTAATGATTTCTTGCACCTCTTCTTTCCCTATATATTTGCATTCTTCCGCAACTAAAATATGATCAATTAATTCATATAGTGAACCGCGAGCCTGACGACAAAACTGAATATTCTCTTGATAATGATATCGGCCACAGCCCTCTGCAATGTTCGCGGTAGACGACCGGGATGCCCGTATGATTTGATCTGCTAGCGTTCATTTGGCGGTAGACGAGAAGATAATTCCCACATTGCCATTCGAATTTTACGGCACTCTCGCCAAGTTTCCAGGTTTCGAAAATCTCCCATAAGCTCTCGCCAATTGCCTTTCAGTGTTTCCTCGACTCCACAAGTCAACGAATCAACGATTCAACGATTCCACCACTTATGCCATGCATGCAAAAAGAGCAAGAGCCAGAGCCGGTGCCCGTGGTCCGTACGTCCGTATTGGTGGTCTTTAAGGAGTCGTCCGGCCTCCTCCTTGTTTACCAAGTCTTCCATGGAACTAGATAGCACGATATCTTCATAGACAGCCTTGAGAGGTCCCTGGAACCAGTCCCCCATGGGGACTGCAAAGCCGTGTTTCTGTCTCTTGAGGGGTCCTGGGGGAAGATCTTTTGCAAAGGCCTTGCGCAACAGATGTTTGGTGGTCAACCCCCTCAGCTTGTATTGCAGGGGCAGGCGGCAGGCGAACTCCACGACCCGGTAGTCCATAAATGGAGAGCGGACTTCAAGGGAATGGGCCATGCTCGCCCGGTCCACCTTTGTCAGGATATCGTCCGGCAGGTAGTGTAATATATCCGAGCGCATCATAAGCTCTATTGGGTCCATCTCTTGAGCTGCCGTCATTTCAACATTTTGATGTTCATGTTCAATAGAAATCTGTTCAGGATCAAGGAGCCGGGCAAGATCCTCTGTCTTGAAAAATGCAGGATAGATATCGTTCGGATTGTCGGTCACCCGCTGGTCCAGGTCCACAAAGAGGCGCAATTTTTTGATGAGACTGTGGTCGTAATATGCGGTGCCCTCCGGCAGACGCTTTATCAGGGCTGCCAGGCACTTCCTGCGTACTGATTGCGGCAGCTTCTGATACCACGCCAGCAGACGGCGGGCCACATACCTGCGATAGCCGCAGAACAGCTCGTCCCCACCGTCACCTGAAAGGGCCACGGTAACATGACGGCGGGTCTCCTGGCAGAGATGCCATGTCGGTATGGCCGAAGAGTCTCCGTAAGGCTGACCGTAATGACGTACCAGATCAAAGAGTAAGTCCCCGGCCCGCAAGGCCTTGCGGCTTTCATGGTGAGTGGTGCCCATGTAATCCGCAACCTGTCTGGCAAATGGACTCTCGTCAAAGCTCGCCTCTTCAAACCCGATGGCAAAGCTATGGATGCCTGTTTCTCCGAGGTCCCGCATGGCGGCAACGATGACGCTTGAATCCAGGCCGCCGGAGAGAAAAGCCCCAAGTGGGACGTCGCTCCTTAGTCGAAATTGTACTGCAGAGCGAACAAGGTCGCGCAGCTCTTCAGCAAGCTCGGACTCGGATCTGTGTTTCCACCCGGAGTCAGGCAATGGAGGCTCCCAGTATGGCCGGACTTCAAGTCCATGCCGGCTGTAACGCAGGAAATGGGCCGGCCGCAGTTCCCGGACCCCCTGGAATATGGTGTCAGGGGATCGGATGAAACCATGGCGCAGGTACTGGACAAGAGCGGATGGACAAACGGAAAAGTCCAGGGGCAACCCGCGCAGGGATTGAAGCTCGGAGGCAAAGGTCAACAGGCCTCCGCGCCCTTGGCCAAAGAAAAAAGGCTTTACGCCCATACGGTCCCTGGCAGCAAAAAGTATCTGCTCCTGCCTGTCCCAGACCGCAAAGGCAAACATGCCGTTCAGGTATTCAAGACAGCCAGGACCATAGGTGATATAGGCGGCCAGCAGGACCTCCGTATCTCCCTCTGTTCTGAAACGGATTCCATGTTTTTCCAGGTCTGAACGGAGTTCCAGATAGTTGTATATCTCGCCATTGAAGACCAGGATATAGCGGCCGGTTGGGTCCTGCATGGGCTGGATGCTGCCTGCCAGATCTATAATGGAAAGGCGGCGGTGTCCCAGGGCGACACCAGGTCCATGCCAGAGGCCCTCGGCGTCCGGTCCCCGGTGCACCAGACGGTTGGCCATTAAGCGGACAGTGGATGGCAACTCGAGGCCGCTTCTCATATTCAAGTCAATAAGTCCACAGATTCCGCACATTTAATTTTAATGCTTTTAAAAACCGCTTCCTTTTTTAGATTATACTGATTCCACTGAAAAAAGTCCTGAAATATGATTCCGCTCAAAAAACCCAAGATGCAAGGCGCGAAATTTTCCAGGAATAAGGCGTACTTAGCGTACGTCGCAATGACTGGAAAATTGAAGCAACGCCGCAGATTGGGTTTTTTTAGCGGAATCATTATGCTGATTTTAATGCCTCCATATATAAATTACGATATAGTCCAGCCGTATTATCCCAGGTCAGCCCTTGCTCCAGCATCTTCTGCCGGCCGGCAAGGCCGGCTGCCACAAGATTTCTCTTGCCGCTGATGATATCATCAAGCGCGCTTGAGAGTGCGTCTGTATCTCCCGGAGGCACCAGCCAGCCGGTTTGACCATCTGTAACCAATTCGCGTGTCCCGTTGATATTCGTAGCCAATATGGGCAAGGCAGCCGCCATGGCTTCGAGGACCACGTTTGGCCTGCCTTCTCGATAGCTGGGGAGAATAAGGATATGGTGATCATTCATAAGCTGAGGAATTTTCTCAGGCGATACGCTTCCGAGGAAACGGATGTTTGCGTCAATTTTTAGGCCTGTTGCAATGGATTTGAGATGATCTCCTTCAGGACCGTCCCCGGCCACGGTCAGTGTCCATGAATGCAGCGAGTCTATCACGGCCAGCGCCCTTAAAAGCACATCCAGGCCCTTACGAGGAATCAAGCTCCCGATGAAAAGCAGCTTGAATGGGGATGTAGCCGGATATTCGCGTCCGGCCGGCAAGGCATAGAAAGCACTGT
Organism: Deltaproteobacteria bacterium; assembly: GCA_003194485.1. NCBI lineage: Bacteria > Pseudomonadati > Myxococcota > Myxococcia > Deltaproteobacteria bacterium. Next base: position 47,230 of record PQXD01000002.1, on the reverse strand, counting down.
CCACGCCATTCGGAATAAATCTGATCTTGTCTGCCATGCCGGGATGTTGCCGTCCGAGTTTATCAGTTATGGCCTGGCTCACACCGACTATAAAGCTCGAGCCCTGGACGGCCTTTTTGTGCAGTAGAGAAAAGGCCCCGGCTTTATTTGCCCTATGGATATCTGATCCCCTCAGAGTAGTGATAACCGGCTTTTGGTGAATTGGTTGTGTCAGCACGGCCACGGCCCCGCAGACAGACCAGTGGGCGTGTACAATATCATTCTGCCCGGCCAGTCTGATAAGGGACAGGGCCATACCGGCCAGAAAAGATGGAAGCAGGCCATACAGCCAGGGCCGGCCGGCCAGTGCCGCGGGTATTCCCCCGGGCCGCTGGGCCAGGCGTTGCCAGGACCATGGCGCATAACGGAAACGGCATACCTTATATGCATCAGGCCAAGTCGAGGTGTTCGCAGGTGCAGGGGTGAGGACACGGCATTGGATACCTAGCTTTTCCTGAGCCTTAAACAGACGAAAAATAAAAAGACCGGCGGCATCGTCTGGTCCTGAAGGAAAGGAAGTAGTGAGGTGCAGGATGCACAAGGAATTGCCCACTATTCCACCTGATTGTAGCGCATCTGGTGTTCTAAATATCATTCAAGCAGCCATTTCCAGACCGGAATCACTTTGATGTCAACACCTTCTGCGCCAAAGGTATCTTCATCATCCCAGGTAAAGATTATGCCTTCATCTATGGCAAGCCATTTGCGTGCCTTTACCAGCCCGTTCACCTCTCTTTCTCTGCTTTTTTCATTCAACTCCAGGCTTACCTGCATGGCAGACAACCTGTCATCTTCACCCCTTGCTATAAAGTCACACTCTATCTTCTCATCAAAGTAGAAAATCTCCTGTCCTTTTCTCTTCAATTCCAAAAATACGAGATTCTCCAGCAGCCTGCCCTGGTCCAACGAGGTTGTCCTTCTGCATATTCCAGTATCTACAGGATAGATCTTTGCAGGGTTTCTCATCCTCTTGTAAGTGGATTCAGAAAACTTCCTCACCTCAAAGATGAGCATGCTCTGGAGAAAATACCTGTAGTATCTGAATAGCAAATCCTTTGAGAAAGGAAACCTGCCCCTGTACTGTTTGTAAAATGCGGTTAAAGAGAATTTTACGGAAAATGAGGAAAAGAGCCTGTCCGTGAGGCTGTCTAATAAGGGTATATTTGTTATGTCATATCTTTCCACCAGATCCCTGAAATACATTGCGCTGAGATATTCCTTTAAAAGCTTTCTTATTTCAAACTCAGACTTAAGCAAAGAGACCTCAGGAAATCCGCCCCATTTCATATATTCAAAAAAGTGTTTTTTAACAAGCGCCTTTTGGGGTCCGTAAATAAGATTTTTATCATTTATATCAATATGTTTTGCGATCAAATATTCTCTAAAGGAAAAAGGGAATACCTCTACGCTCCATGCCCTTCCTCGCAATTCAGTCTGAATTTCGTCAGGCATCATCCTGGAAGATGATCCGCCGGCAAAAACCCTTATATTTTCCCGCTCCGCCGCCCTCCGGCAAAATTTTTCCCACCCCTCAACATTCTGGACCTCATCCAATAGAAAAACCAGTTTTTTTCCTACTAAATGCGGCTTTAGATCCAGAAACGCGTCTTTCAATAGCCTGAAATCCTTGAGTTCAAAATCCAGCAGACGCTCATCTTCAAAATCGAGATATAGAGAGATATCCCGGTATTTCTTAAAAAGATCATATAAAATAAATGTCTTGCCGCTTCTCCTCACCCCGTAAAGCACTACAACCTTGCTTAAGGTTTCAGGAAATAGGACCCCCTCCCTGGCCACAATATTTCCCGCATACTTCAGGATAAACTCTGCATTTGTTGTGATTATTTCTTTTAGAATATGCTTGCTTATCATGTACTATACATCCTTACCATAAGGACAATTACCAAATTTTATGAGCTTATGTCAAGGATATAAATGCTCCGATGACAAAAACATTGGAACTGTACACTATTCAAAAATCAATCACGAAAACACGAAGGTACGAAAACACGAAATAAGACATAGAAATGCACTTAGCCGCCTTCGGGCGGCTTAGAAAATTTTGAACACAGATTTTCGCAGATATACACAGATAATATTATTGTTCATAAATTTAAAAATCTGTGTTCATCTGTGTTCATCCGTGTCCAAAAGTGGAAATTCCTATACCATCAAGTTACGGCAAATCAGCTACTTCCCGGCTCAAGCCCCTTTTCAGATTCCTGATATACAACACCGCATACCGGGCAAACAAGATCATCACCAAGGCGTTCACCGCACTTGCACATCCAACCGATCCGACGAGCAGGATTCCCTACCACCAGGGCATGGTCCGGAACGTCTCTTGTAACTGTGGCTCCGGCCCCTAAAAAGGCATAGCGGCCAATAGTGACCCCGCAGACAATAGTGCAGTTTGCACCCAGAGTGGCCCCGTGGCGCACAAGCGTGGGGCGCAGTTCCTTCATGCGGGGGATCTCTGCCCTGGGGTTGAACACATTTGTGAACACGACTGATGGACCGCAGAACACATAGTCTTCAAGGGTTACGCCTTCATAAATCGAGATGTTGTTCTGGATTTTGCAACCTTTGCCGACCCGGGCACGAGGGCCTATGACTACGTTCTGACCAATGTTGCAGCTTCCGCCGATTACAGATCCGCTTAAGATATGGCTGAAGTGCCAAATGCGGGTCTTGGGACCGATCGTCACGTCGTTGTCTATTACGGCTGTGGGGTGAATAAAGACCTGGTTAGCGGAAACCTCTCTTCCCAGGAGCGGCACTGCCTGATTCTCCCTGAGGGCTCTTTGACAGGCATTGAGGACCCTGAGCACCTGCAGGCCTTCTTTCCCGTCCGTGCGAGGCTGCTCTCTGGTAGCCATGCAGTGAAGAAAGTGCGTGCATTCAGCCCGCAGTGGTTCTTCCTGTTCTACAGCAACTGGTTCGGCTTCCGCCTTTACTGCCAACGGGATATTGCCATGCCATGCCACATGGTGCGGATAGAGAGTGAGTTTTTCACCCCACTGAGCAGTGTCGTCAAAGACCGCCATTTTCTCATTGCCCACCACAACCAATTTTTGTTCCTTAAAGGGATGGAGCCAGGAAACAAAAATATGGGCCTTTATCCCACTGTCAAAGGACAAGAGAGAGACAGTGACGTCAGCGATTCTCTGATGGAGGTAGTTGCCGCCCTGTGCCTGAACTGATTCGGGCATCTCTTCAACAAGGCCCAAAATTACTGAGACATCGTGTGGGGCAAAGGACCAGAGGACGTTTTCTTCACGTCGAAGCCTTCCCATATTAAGACGATTGGAATAGATATAGCGGATGCGGCCAAGATCGCCGTTGTTCACCAGGGCCTTTAGCCTCAGAAGGGCCGGATGATACCAGAGCAGGTGCCCCACCATGAGGATCCTGTTACTCTCCTCTGCTAATCGAATAAGCTCCTGTCCCTCAGTTTCGGAAAGGCAAAGGGGTTTTTCGACAAATACGTCCTTTCCGGCAAGCAGCGCCTCTCGTACCAGGGCCCCATGGGTCTCGGCTGGCGTAGCAATAGCTAAGCCATTAATGGCCGGATCGTTGAGGACTTCTGAGTAGGAGGCTGTTACCTTGGCGTCAGGATAATCCCCGGCCATTCGGTCAAGGATTTCGGAATTTGTGTCAACTATTACTTGAAGGGCCCCCAGCGCGCTGAAATTCCGGACCAGGTTTTTCCCCCAGTAGCCGGTTCCTATAACAGCAATGGAGGGATCTGTTGATTTATGTTCCATAGTTGCCTTTCTCTCTTTTCTATCCACAGATTAAGCAGATTAATAAGACCAATTATTATCCCCATAACCTGACATGGGGCCGCTTGAGTATCTCCGGACCCAATCGTTCAAACTCTTCCTGGGAAAATCCCAGCGTACGTATCTTCCTCTCAATATATCGTTCGGTTTTTTTGTTAAATTTCCTATGTATGAACGGGCCTGAAATATTACCAGGGTTGGAGGGAAATGACGTTGTAGGGTGAAGTACATGTAATGGCATTATCGAAGATGTCGATTGTAGTCCATGTCAAACCACATAGCGAAGAAAAGGGACTGGAGCCCTGAGATATAGAGGAATGCGGCAAAGAGTGCGCTGGTTTCATTCACAGGGCCGTCCAGAAGACGATAGAGTAAAAGATAGAATCCAAAAAAGAAGCCGCCTGGTGTAAGGGTCAGCCCTAAAAGGTAGAAAAAGACCAATGGATGGAAGTCCGCAATAACATATTTGGTGAACAGACGCCTGAAGAATCCCTTCATGAGAAGCCATGGGATGGTGAACAAAACCTTCCTGAGCCGTATCCCTGATTGTTCACCTACATTATAGACCGGACGGATAGGCACGTCGCGCACACGCAAGTTTTTCTCGTTCAACCGAATCAGGATATCATTCGGCATGCCGTAGCTTTTATAAATGCGGTCAAGATCCAAGAGACGCAGGGCCTCCAGCGAAATGGCAGTGTATCCTGCCTGTGAATCTGCTATATGCCAGTATCCCGAAGCGATTTTTGTAAGCAGTGAGAGGAATGAGTTGCCCAAGTAACGGTATTTAGGCATAATTTTCCATGCCTCGCCGTGAAAGAGACGGTTGCCCTTGGTGTAATCCGTTTCGCCTGTTGCAACCGGCCCCACGATATTGGAAAGATCTGCAGGGTCCATCTGGGCATCGCCTGCCATCACTACAGTAACATCTATATTGTGATCCCTTGCCCATTTGTAACCGGTCACAATGGCGGCTCCGACACCTTCGTTTCGCTTATGACACAGTAATACTACCCTGCCTCCCGGCTCAATATAACGTCGAGCCACATCAACCGTTCGATCCTGACTGCAGTCGTCCACGACTACAATATGGTCCACAAGTTCCGGCATGGTCTCAATGACCTTACCAAGTAAGTACTCTTCATTGTAAGCCGGGACAACTACAGCTACTGATTTTTCCTTAAACATATAGAATCCTTCAGGATCTGAAATACCCCATGTAAATATCCGGTGAACCAGTGGTCCACTGTGGAAGTTGCCATCCGCGCCCTGCCGCAGGAGCGGTTTGCCTTTTGCAGGGTTTCGATCGCGGGCCGGATTGCACTGCCTCTCCGGTCCGCGATGAGTGAGCTTTGAAACCCGGAAAAAGGTAACCGCTTCAAGGCAGGATATAACGGGTTCACCGGATATTTACTACCCCATTGTAGTCACAAAACAGATAGGCGTTCATGGAGCGCCGTCCATATCTCCAACTACCTCCAATAATTGATAAGATGGGGTATTCGTGGCCACAGGTCTGAAGTACTTTGGATTAAAGGTATGCCTTAAAAACAATTTATTGAAAACCGACCCTGAAATATACTCGTCCATCAGGGCACCAAACCTTGAAGGGGCAAATATCTCAAACCGCAGTCCGTGATCTCTTTGGTAGCTTTTGGTCAGCACCCTTTGTCCATCACATTTAACCAGATGCGTAAGGCCTATTATGCGATTGCCTGTGCGCAATTTCCCCTTTTTTATATCTATATCCAGCCCCTCGTTTCCTTTTATATGTCCATTTTTCTCATGTATATCATAAAAGGCCTTGTACAGCGGATGTATTCCTTCTCTCTTTTCCACGTCCCATGTACCTAGCCAATACCACCAGTAGCTGGTGATGGTGAGCCGCCAGTCAAGAAAGAGATATACGGGACGCGTCTTTTCAGGATAGAAGAAGCGAAGCCACTGATCCACATTCTGCAGATTTCCTACGGGCGCGAGTTCGGCCGCGGCCAGCAACCCTCTTGCCTTTTCAGGACCAACAGAAAGGACATTTTTTATAAGATTCACACCTCGGACAGGGTCATTGCCCACGGCCTTGTATACATTTCCGATGCCATCCATTCCGGAATTGACATAAAAACGCATGAAGTTGGCTGCCAGACGTTCGTCGTGCGTAGCAAAGGGAAGACCATTGTAAAATGACCTGTGCCCGCCGTGAAGCGTACCATCACCCACGGTCCCCCTTCCGGCCCAGTAATTAAGAGGATATCCGTGGTCCCACCACGCCCATATTACCGCATCTTCGGGAGTTTCTTTTGATGCCATATCCATCCCGGCAATAAGGTGCGGGGGCTCCTTGGGCCAGAAGGTCTTGGTCATGTCCTTGCTCAGGGCCGGCCAGACAAGAAAGATCACCAGGATCGGTGCCAACAGGGAAAGCACGAAAAATCTTCGGCGCCAGTACCAGATTTCGGATATCGCATACCCTATTCCAAGGGCTGTAACAGGGGCCAAAAAGATCATAAAACGTTTTGCGAAAAGAAATGACAATGCAGCCAGGATCAATGGCACTGATATAAACAGGCTCTCCTTGGGACGGCGGTAGAACAGCCAAGCAAGACCCGCGCCGGCCACAATGAAGGCAGGCAGGCTGTCAGTTGTCTTGGCGACGATCTCGTTGAGTGACGGTACGGCCTCTTCTGAGATTGTGGCCCCTATGGGAGGCCATATGCCGGCTACTTCCTTGGTAGATATGTAGTGAAACGTACCGGCTATACTTCTAAAGATCTTGAGCGGAAGATCCAGTCCCATCCACAGGAGTATCACTCCGATTCCCAATCCTCCTGCTCCCAGAAAGATACACGCCTCTCTTCGTCCGGGACGATAGAAAAATACCAGTGCCACAACTAACGGTAACATCGAAACAACAGTCGCTACCTGAGGCGTTGAATCCCACCACCACAGGAAAAGCAAAAAGATAGCAATTCCGCTGATAAAATACAGATACCGCTTCCGGCCGGCTTCAACGCCAAACCGCAGGAAGCAATAAGCGGCCCCTGTAGCCCAGGTGACGTTCATGCAGTCCGTGTCGAACCAGCCCAGACTGCTCCTATAGACATAGTAGTGTGAGAGCAGCCCCATCAGCGCTGCAGTAAGGCCCATGGCCGGACCTCCGTAGAAACGTCCTAGTGTATACAGGGGCAGGGCCAGCAAAAGACCAAGCAATGCAGGGAGGACCGCTCCAATCCAGTTCAGGGAAAAGGGCGTTATCCGGGCCAGGCCTGCGGCTGTCACGGAAATGAGTGGAGGCGGGAATCTCCTGGATACACCCTTTGGCACATCACGATTGTTGTCTATAGATGTATAGGTGCCTTCAGCCAGGTCCTTTGCCAGGGTCAGATAGAAATAGCCGTCAAAGGTGGTAAGTAGGGGTTCCCCCTTGTAGAGGGCCAGCTCAGGATGGGCATTCCAGTCACGAACATCTTCGATACGCACAAGCAACCCCACTACCAGGATAAGAAAAAGCGCCATGGCCTCTATCCATCGGCGGTATGGGGTAAGGTATTTAGTCCTATCCTTTACGGAGCTTTCCCACTCATGAATACGCAATCCCATACCTTGAGAGCTTGTCGTTGGAACGGCAGTGCCGGGAGCGGGTTTCTTTTTGGTTTTGGCCAAAGGCCTTCTTCTTTTACGGCCCACTATATCTTCCTGGAAGGGTTCAAAGGTTCAGGGTTACCTTTGAACCCCTGAACCCCTTCTACACCTCATTTCATGACCTCATCCCAGATTTCCATTACCCCGGACCTCAGGCCCGCGAAATCGCCGGCCTCCACACAAGCCGGTCTTTCCTGCAGGCTGAGCCTGTTTATCGCTTTTCTGTAGCTCACATATGCCTCCAAAAGTATATCCGCATATCTCTTTGGTATCAGGCCCTTCTGTTCAAAGGCCTCAAGCAGTCCGATACTATTGCTCAATTCAGCAAGGTCCGGATACCGGAAAGCATTTGCCAACACCGTATACTGGATCAGGAATTCTATGTCAGTCAGCCCGCCGGGATCATGTTTAAGGTCAAATTTGTCCGGATGCCTGTTTCCATATTGGCTTATCAATCTGTCTCGCATGGAGATGACGGAATTCTTTAAAATATCAATGTCACGGGAACTGGCAATCACTTTTTTTCTCAATTCATCAAATTTCTTGCAGACCCGGATGTCACCGGCAATCGCCCTCGCTCTCACAAGGGCCTGATGCTCCCATGCCCAGGCCCGGTCCGTTTGATACCGGGAAAAGGCCTCCAGGCTGCTGACCAGGACTCCTGATTCCCCGCTGGGACGAAGGCGCATGTCTACTTTATACAGGATTCCTGCCTGGGTATGGACTGTCAGAATATGAATCATTCGCTGTCCCAAACGGGTATAAAACATGGTGCTGTCCAGGGGCTTGGGACCGGAAGTCATCCGGCCCGCTTCAGCGGTATGGAGAAAGACCAGATCCAGGTCCGAGCTATAGCCCATCTCCTTTCCTCCAAGGTTGCCGTAGGCAACAACCGCAAAACCACTGATCCCTCTTTCATCTTGGCCGGATATGCACTGGGGCATGCCATGCCGGTCCATCAGGTGGTCCCGGGCAAGTACAAGGACCCTGTCCACTATTACCTCGGCAGTGTCCGTAAGGTGCTGGCTCACGTCCAGGACAGACAGGGCTCCTGAGATGTCAGCCGCAGCTACCCTTAGCATATTTGCCTGTCTGAATCGCCTGAGTTCGTCCATCTGCTGCTCCAGGTCGTCCGGCGGTACTCTGGAGAGCATTTTCTTTATATCCCTCTCCAGACTCGGCCTGTCAGGAGGCGAGTAAAGGGTCAGCGGGTCAAGGAGTTCATCCAGCAGGACAGGCTGTCTCAATAGAAGCGTCGCGATCCATGCCCCCCTTGAACAGAGCCTTGTCAGGTGCGACAGGGCATCAGGATTTTCAAGCAGAAGGGAGAGGTAGCAGGTCCTCCTCCCAATTGATTCAATCAGGTCGAGAGTCCTTTTGAGGGCAAGGTCCGGCTGTTCCGTCCCTGCGGCTTCCTTGAGCACAAGAGGGATCAAACGGTTAAGCAGGTCTCGTCCTGGCGAACTGAGACTCAATCTCATCCTGGAGTCCTTAAGGCCATGGAGAAAGTTCAAAACCTCATCGGCTTTATGAAAACCCATTGATTGAAGAGTTTGTACAGCATGGCCTTTGTCAACCGTACCGAACCAAATGCCTGACAGGAGCTGTTTCGCTGAGTCCTTACCCTGATCGTCCTCTCTGGAGAAAAGTCCCTTAAAGTAATAATGGACTATATCCATGTGCCAGCGGAGCGTATCAATATATTCTTTCCATGTCTGAAAACCCATGGATAGTGCGAGGCGGATCTGAGAAAGAGGCTCGAGAGGCAGCCTGTGGGTCTGCTGGTCAGCGTATTCCTGCAGACGATGTTCGGTATTGCGCAGGAATATGTATGCATTTTTTAATTTCCGGCATACGTCTTTGGGCAGGAAGTTATGGACGGCCAGGAGATCCAGGACCCGAAGAATGCTCCTTTCGCGAAGTTCGGGTATCCTGCCGCCCCGGATGAGTTGAAAGGCCTGGCATGTAAACTCGATCTCACGTATCCCTCCTACGCCCAGCTTTATGTCGTCTTTAAGGCCTTTTTTTTGCGTCTCCTGCTCTATCAGTTGTTTCATTTCCCTTAAGGATTCAAATGCTCCGTAGTCCAGATAACGGCGGTAAACAAAGGGCCTCAGTATTTCCATCAGCGTGTCTCCATAAGTGCCGCCGGCAACCGGGCGGGCCTTGACCATCGCATATCGTTCCCACTCTCTCCCCCGGCTTTGATAATATTCTTCCATGGCATCGAAGCTCAGGACCAGGGGTCCGTTTTCTCCATATGGCCTGAGTCTCGTGTCCACACGAAAAACAATGCCGTCAGCAGTAGCCGTGCCTATAACACTTATCAATCTGCGGCAAAGCCGGGCAAAGAACTCTTCGTTAGTGACGGATTTTGCCCCGTCTTTAGTATATCCGGGCTCAGGATACGCAAATATCAGGTCGATGTCCGATGAAAAGTTGAGTTCTCCGGCTCCGAGTTTACCCATCCCGAGGACGACCAGGGATTGGGGGTCGCCCTTCTTGTCTGCAGGGCAGCCAAGTTCCTGACACTGCCAGGAATGGAGGAGGCTGAGAGCGCCCTTCAGACAGGCCTCTGCCAGGGATGAAAGGTCCGCCATGGTCTCTTTGAGATCTGACCACCGGGCAAGGTCTCTCCATGCTATCCTGACCATCTCCCGTCTTCTCAGCCGGCGCAGGATTATTCCGAGTTCTTTATGGTCCCTGGCCTCCTTGATCGAATTATTTACTATCCGGTCATAGTTGCCGTTCGCATAGGATTTTACCAGATCACCGCTTTCCAAAAGATCTGACAGCAGCCCTGGTTCCTTGATACAGTTCCTTGCGACAAATTCGCTAAAGACCCATACCTGTTTTGCCGTATTTATTATGTATGGGTCATCAGGGACCGTAAGTCCGGATGACAGCGAAGCCTCAACGAAACTTTTCCAATAGTTATCCGCCTTTGACATAAGTCCTTCAGGTAGTAGCCTTTGGAGCAACATTTTTTCTCGAACAAGATTCTGGAATTTTGTATCCAGCGTATTATGTTCTTACAGTCTTTACAGTGAAATTAGAAATGTAAATATTCGGTGAACCCGTTATATCCCGCCTTGGAGCGGTTACCTTTTTCCGGGTTTCAAAGCTCACTCATCGCAGACTGGAGAGGCAGTGCAATCCGGCCCGCGACCAGAAACCCTGCAAAAGGCAAACCGCTCCTGCGGCAGGGCACGGACGGTAACTTTCACAGTGGACCACGGATTCACCGAATATTTACTTGGAAATTGGGAAGAACACAAAGATTTAAATGTGTTACTTAATTTCAAATTTTGACATAGGCATTTAATTCGATAATACATGCTTTTTCGAAAGAAGTATAAACTGGTAAATGAATGATGCCGTCTTTTTTATTTATATATTATAATATTTAAACAGATCAAAGGACAGGGTTCAGTCTTGAGCACTGGAAATGATTTAGGGTCAAATCCCCGGATATTGATTAGATCTGCTAATTGGATAGGAGATGCCATCATGACTACACCGGCATTGATGGCGCTCAGAAAAAACTATCCAAAGGCCCATATTTCTGTCCTGGCAAGGCCTTGGGTAGAACCTGTCTTCTCCGGGAATCCCGCTGTAGATGAAGTTATATCTTGCGGCAGTACAGGACGTAATAGTTCGATTTTTGAAAAGATGGTACTAGCCAGGTCTCTTAAAAACAAAAAATTTGATCTGGCCCTCCTGTTCCCGAATTCCTTTGAGTCGGCCCTGATTGCATGGCTTGCCCGTATACCCAGGCGCGTGGGATATGCCACTGACGCAAGACGCATGATTCTTACCTTACCGGTATCAGTACCTGAGGACCGCAGGAACAGACACGAAATATTCTATTATCTGAACCTTGTTGATCATATAAGCCGCTTGAGTTTTAATACCCGCTCAAAAAATGAGGAAGTCAGTAAAGGGCGAGCCGGGCTGTTTCTTGAGGTCCCGGCCCAAGGGGAGTCAGGGGCTGGGCGGATACTTAATCAAATGGAGTTGGATCAAGGAGCGTTACTCATAGGGTTTAATCCAGGCGCTGCATACGGGCCTGCCAAATGCTGGCCTGTAGAGAGATTCGTATCTTTGGGGAAGGCCCTGGTCGGGCGTTTCAAAGATTGTCATGTACTTGTCTTTGGGACCAATAAGGAGGTATCGGTGGCAGGGGATATCTGTGATCCTCTTGGTGAAAAAGGCCACAATCTGGCAGGAAGGACAAGCCTTGCTGAGGCCATGGGGCTGATATCAAGGCTCGATTTGCTCGTGACAAATGACTCCGGTCTCATGCATGTCGGCGCGGCACTGGGAGTTCCCTTGGTTGCCATTTTCGGCTCTACAGACTCGGTTACAACAGGTCCCTGGTCAACCAATACTGTTATAGTCCGCCACGATCTTCCATGCAGCCCATGTCTTAAGCGCAGTTGTCCAACGGATTTTAGATGCCTGCTTGGGATTGAGGTTGAGGAAGTCTTGCAGGCCTGTCTGCAACAGTTGAAAGCCGTTTACGGCCTGAAATTGGAAATTTGAAATTAGAAATTGGGGAAAGATAAACTACTAAAAAAATGAACATCGAACATCGAACGCCCAACATCGAATGTTGAATGGGGAAAAGATGAAGAAGCAGAAGTGGTTGGTATTGAATATTCGTTTTTCATTCGATGTTCGATGTTCGATGTTCGATGTTGGACGTTCATCTTTTAGAACAATTCCGTATGGCATAAATGAAACCCTGAACCTTTGAACCCCTGAACCCCTGAACCCTCACAGAAATGAATATTAAAAGAGCGGTATTTCTCGACAGAGACGGAACAATCAATGAAGAGGTCGGTTATCTTTGCCGGATGGAGGATCTTATATTGATAGAAAGGGCGGGTTCAGGTATTCGCCTCCTTAATGAGTCAGGATATAAAGTCGCTGTGATAACCAATCAATCCGGGGTAGCGAGAGGCCTCTTTGATGAAATCCATGTCAGAGAGGTACATGAAGAGATGGCAAGGCGTCTCTCAAAAAGTGGGGCCTATGTAGACAGGTGGTATTACTGTCCGCATCATCCGACCGAAGGAAAAGGAGGGTACAAGGTAGAGTGTGGTTGCCGCAAGCCATTCCCAGGCATGATAGATCTTGCCGCCAGGGAATTGGGTGTGATTCCGGAGGAATCCTTTGTTGTAGGAGATAGCTTGAGGGATTTAGAGATTGCCTGGCGTGTGGGGGCAAAGCCCGTGCTTGTCTTGACCGGTTATGGAAAGAAGACCCTTTCACGGCTTTTACCTTACCAGAAGGAGCGGTTGCCCCACGTTGCATCTGATCTGTTTGATGCCTGTACATGGATATGCGAATACTGCTGGTAAAGCTCAGCTCTATAGGCGACGTGGTACATACGCTTCCTGCCCTTGCCGCTTTGCGCAAGAGATATCCTGATGCACATCTGAGCTGGTTGGTGGATGAAGCAGCCTCTGACCTGCTCTGCTCTCATCCCATGTTGAATGAAGTAATAATCTACCCCAGGCGCGGATTTGGAGAATTAAGCAGCAATCTGAGGCAGTGGCCAAGATTGATTAAAGAGGCCAGGAATTTTATTAATCACCTTCGAAGTAAAAGCTACGATGTTGTGATAGACTTTCAGGGTCTGCTGAAAAGCGGCGTCTTGACCTGGCTTTCTCGGGGGACACGCAAGCTTGGTTTTGCAGAAGGAAGGGAGTGGAGTTCCATATTTCTGACGGAAAAACTGCCCCGCTATGATCCAGACGAGCATGCAGTGCTCCGCTATCTGAGGCTGGCCTCCCATCTGGATGCAGACGTTGAGAAACCGGAGTTTCCCTTGGCTATCGGGAAAGCTGACACAGAGAGGGCAGGCAGACTGCTGGAGGAAGCGGGTGCGGGAGATCGCCGCATACTTTGCCTTAATCCGGGAGCTGCATGGGAAACAAAGAGATGGACCCCAAAAGGATTTGCTAAAGTAACAGACAGTTGTTTCGAACGCTGGGATATGGTCACCGTCATAATCGGAGGGCCGGGCGACAATATCCTTGCTTCTGATATTGCAATGTCTGCAAGGCATCCTGTTATTGACCTTACCGGACGAACCAGACTCAGGACCCTTGCCGCCCTGTATCAGAGGGCAGGGGCTGTAGTGAGCACTGATACAGGTCCCATGCATCTGGCAGCCGCAGCCGGAGCACCTCTGGTTGCTCTGTTCGGACCTACGGCCCCATGGAGGACCGGTCCTTTCGGCAGGAAACAACAGGTCATTAGATTGGGACTTTCGTGCAGTCCATGTTTTAAACGTCACTGCCATGACCCGAAATGCATGATGGATATTTCTCCTGAGCAGGTAATCGAAGCGGTCGGGAAAATCAGGAGGTGGTGATTGAGTGATTTGGTGATTGGAGGTAAGTTATGAGCAAGCCCATTAGTTCCGAACTGCTGAATATTCTTGCGTGTCCCAAATGTAAGGGTGAGGTAAAGCTTACCGAAAAGGAAGACGGGCTGATTTGTGAGAGCTGTGGTCTGTTGTATGAGATACGGGAAGGCATTCCCGTGATGCTGATAGATGAGGCCAAACCTTATCCTGTAAATAAAAAATAACCGTTCATGGTTCAGGGTCAAGGGACAAGAAAAAGATGAACATCGAACATCGAATGTCCAACATCGAATGTTGAATGGGAAAAGATGAAGACTTATGACCCGGGAAGAAAGGCTGCTAATTATTGCAGGAGATGGTATATCAGTATACTTCAGCCTTCAGCCTTTAACCTAAATGGCTAACATACAGAAATAGCCTCTGAATGTTCGGTATTGTATATCTGTTTTTCATTCGATGTTCGATGTTGGACGTTCGATGTTGGACGTTCATCTTTTAATGTAACCTGTGAACGTTTACAAAAATGAAAGATCGCATAAAAAGACTCAAGGAGGCCGTCCGCCGGTTTGACTCCTCTTGCCTGCTTGTGGCCGGAGATATTATGCTGGATCAGTTTGTTTGGGGTGAGGTGTCGAGGATATCGCCCGAAGCGCCGGTCCCTGTGGTGAAAGTACAGGAGGAAACCGTGCTCCTTGGCGGTGCGGCGAATGTGGCAAACAACCTCAGGGCCTTGGGCAGCCCTGTAATCCTTGGGGGCGTGGTCGGAAAAGATGCCATGGGCGAAAATCTCAGAGAACTCGCCAGATCCAGGGGTATAGATACGGCTGCCGTTGTTGACGGCATACGCCCTACCACGATCAAGACCAGGATAATCGCCAGAGGTCAGCAGGTAGTGAGGGTTGACAGGGAGAGCAATAACACACTCAATGACTCATCAATTAAGGCCTTGGTCGAGGCCTTTGAGAGGCTGGCTCCCGGAATTGACGGAATCATTGTATCTGACTATGCTAAAGGTGTGGTTGCGGTTCGCATCATGGATGAATTAAGGAAAATCTCAGACGCAAGAGGTATTCCTTTTTTAGTGGATCCCAAGCCTGCAAACAGTCACCTTTACCATGGAGTTACATTAGTGACCCCTAACCGGCAAGAGGCAGAGGCAATGGCAGGCCTTGAGATCAAGGATACGGAGAGCCTCAGTCAGGCTGCACAAAAGATCCAGGCAAGGCTGGGAACAGAGGCGGTACTCATCACCCGGGGATTGCACGGGATGGCCCTCTGGCAAAGAAAAAACGGATTATTTACCGTGCCAACCATGGCACGCGAGGTCTTTGACGTTACCGGTGCAGGTGATACGGTCGTAGCAGCCATGACCTTGGGAATAGTCAACGGGCTCAGTTTCCCTGAAGCAGCCTATTTAGCAAATATTGCCGCGGGTGTAGTTGTTGGAAAGATCGGGACTGCTACTGTAACTGCTGAAGAGATCATGGAGATATTGGAGAGATAAAGGACATTACATATCCAGCAAAACCCGGATAATGAGCACATTACAGACACCGCCACCAGCCAAGCTGGTTTGTAGTATATTTTCTCAACGAGAAAGGCTTATAAGCAGAGTGGCCGATGCCTTGTCCAGTGCATACGGCGCTATTGATTTTGAGAGCCCGGTCATGCCGTTTGACCGGACTTCTTATTATGAGCCGGAGTTCGGGAACAGCCTCAAAAGGATATTCATAAGTTTTGCCGAATTGATATTTCAAGATATCCTTGCCGAAATTAAGCTCGCCACTGATAAACTGGAGCAGGAATTCTGTACAGAAGGAAAGAGGCGGGTAAATATTGATCCAGGCATTTTAACTGCTGAACGTCTTGTGCTTGCTACCGGCAAAAATTATTCCCACCGGATTTATCTTGGCCGGGGCGTATATGCAGATCTGACGCTTATATACCGGAAAAGTTCTTTCAGACCCTTACCATGGACTTATCCGGACTATGCCTCACAAGAAGCGGTAGAGTTCTGGAACAGGGTAAGAAAATCCTATCTGAAAGGGCTCAGAGGGGCGAGAGCCTGACACGATCCAATGGCTGGAGGCGCCTCAAGTAATCCGTCATGGATATGATTACACTGCGAAAAGTCCTGAAACAGGATTCCGCTCAAAATGCTCCAGATGCAAGGCGCGAGATTTTCGAGGAACGAGGCGTACTTAGCGTACGTCGCAGTAACGAGGAAATCGAAGCAACGCAGCAGATGGGGTATTTTGAGCGGAATCAGAAATGGTGATCCAATGCTGCGCAGCATGACTTCATTTGCACGTATGGAATATAAAGGAGATGGCTGGCATTGCGCAATGGAGCTGAGGTCTGTAAACGGAAGGTTCTGTGATGTCAATATTGGGTTGCCGAAGTGGATGAATCCCATTGAAGACCGTATAAAAAAAATGGTGCAGGAAAAGATGATTCGCGGCCGCATTGACCTGAGCATACAGTACGAGGGTAGTGAGGCGGCAAGGTCCGTCTTTGTAGCCGATCTGGAGCTTGGACGTTCTTATCTGGATGCAGCCAGATCTCTGGCTGATGGTCTTGGTTTAGAGGGCACCCTGGATCTTCCGACGCTTTTGTGTTCTTTAAAGGACGTTATCAACGTCCGGGAACAGGGACCGGACACCGAAAAGGCATGGGAAAGGATGAAAGGTCAATTAGAGGATTTGCTTGACAAGGCTGTAGCGATGTCAGCCAAGGAGGGAGCTGCTCTGGAGAAAGATCTGGAATCAAGGCTGTCTCAGATTGAACAATGGATTGAAGACATATCAAAGCGGACAGAAGAGCACCTCAGGAAGGCCCAGCAGGCGCTCAAGGACAGAATCCAGTCAATTTTAAGAGATTTTTCTGCAGACGAAGGACGTTTAAATCAAGAGATGGCTGTACTTGCCGATAAGTTGGATATAACAGAGGAGATAGTCAGAGTTCGCAGCCATATAGAGCAGTTCAGGAAGTTTTTTGCCGGGCGGGAAGCCGTCGGCAGGAAAATGGATTTTTTACTCCAGGAGCTGTTCAGGGAAATTAATACTATGGCATCCAAGTCATCTGACTCCCTGATTTCTTATTTGGTGGTTGAGATCAAGGGTGAACTGGAAAAGATGCGCGAGCAGGTTCAGAATATAGTGTAGGGATAAGGAGAACATATTATGAGCTGTAGATGCAAACTGCTTAATATTGGTTTTGGCAATACCATAGTGGCTGAACGTGTCGTTGCCATAGTCAATCCGTCATCTGCTCCCATGAAGCGTTTGAGAGAGGAGGCAAAGGTCAATAACCGCCTTATTGACGCCAGTCAAGGTCGTCGAACTCGTTCCATAATTATAACAGACAGCAACCATATTATACTCTCTGCCATACAGGCGGAGACGGTTTCCCAAAGACTCGGTGCAGACGTTTTGACCAAAATGGAAGAGAAAGACCCAAAATATTAATTCAGACCTCGTTAAGTGGTTGAGTAGTTGATTAGTTGAGTGGTTATTACTGTTTGAATTTATGTGGTTTGCGCAAAAATTGGACACTTGATGTAGTTGACGATCTCTGTACTGATTTAACATGCTTATTTTCCGACTCAACGACTCAACGACTCAACTATTTGACGATCTCTGTAATTATATCCGACTTCAATGGAACAGGGGAAACTATTTGTGATTTCCGCCCCTTCAGGGGTTGGGAAAACCACTTTATGCCGCAGATTGCTCGATCGGATTTCCGGGCTCTCTTTTTCTGTGTCATATACTACCCGTGATCCCAGGCAAGGGGAATTTGATGGTATAGACTATCACTTTATTTCCCAGGATAGGTTCGAGGAGATGATCTCTGCTGATGCGTTTCTTGAATGGGCACGGGTATACGGCAACTTTTACGGAACAGGTAAATCAGAAGTGCTGTCAAGGCTTGAACTGGGAGAGGATGTACTTCTGGACATAGATATCCAGGGGGCCAGACAGATCCGCAGGCTGTTCCCGGAAGCCGTTCTGATATTCCTGCTGCCTCCGTCGTGGTCGGTATTGGAGGCACGGCTCAGGGATAGAGGAAGTGAGGATTCCTCGAGGTTGAAACTCAGGATGGCCAATGCAAAATCAGAGCTGGAGGCAGTGCATGAGTTTGACTTCGTTGTGGTAAACGACGACCTTTCAAGGGCCACTGAAGACCTGAAATCCATAGTGATCGCCCAGAGATGCATAACACCCAGGGTTTTGGCAAGGCATGGCCTTATTCAGGCCCTTAAGTCTTGGTAGCCATTCATAGGTTCAAAGGTTCAGAGTTCACCAAAAATCTGAGCCGTTGATTCGTGAATTCTGAAAGGTAACCCTGAATCTTTGAACGCCTATTATTCTTCAATGCCTCCCGAATCAAGAAGTAAACCCATAATTATCTGGGGCATACATCCGGTAAGGAAATTTTTAGAAATCTGTCCTGATGACTGTCATAGGCTATTTGTGCATCCATCCTTTGGAAAGAAAAAAGTACAGGCTGGTCTGTTAACTCTGGCAGAGAGGCGGGCGATTTTTGTGGAACGCTCGGAAGACCTCAAAAATGCGGGCGTTCCTGCAGGCGCTGTACACCAGGGAATTGCCGCCCTGGTAAAACCTGTCTGGTCTATTGACTTTTCCGGTCTGCCCTTGTATTGGAAAGATAAAAGTCCGTTAACAGTGATATGCGATCAGGTAACCGATCCACAAAATGTGGGAGCTGTTATACGTTCTTCGGTTGCCTTGGGCGCCCAGGCAGTTTTGCTCCCCGGCCGGAGAACCGGCCGGATTACCGGAGCGGTGGCAAAGGCGTCTTCCGGTGCACTGTTTCACATAAAGGTATGCCATGTGGGAAATTTAGTAACAGCCATGAGGCAGCTTAAGGAAATGGGACTCTGGATAGCAGGGTTAAGCCCTGACGGCGAGCATCCGCTCTGGGAATTAGATTTAAACAGGCCTTTAGCTCTGGTGGTTGGTGCAGAGGGGGCGGGGTTGCGCCGTCTGGTCAAGGAGACATGTGACTTCCTTGCAAGAATACCTCATTTTTACCCTGTTGGTTCTATTAATGTTGCCTGTGCTGCCAGCATAGCCTTGTATGAGGTTGCCAGACAGCGTCATTATAAGCCGGTTTAGGCGGCATGAGGCGGTGATTTTATGATAGGCCTGTATGAGAAGATGACCGGGGCCGCATATGCGGTATTCAGCCCTTTCCTGGAATTGTGGTCCAGATTGGAGGGAAGCAGTGGAATGTGGTCCGGTCGCCTGGGACATCTCTCCAACCATGTTGCTGCAGCAGGTCCTCAGGATTTATGGCTCCAGGCGGTTTCAGTGGGAGAAGTAGCCGTGGCGGAGGCCCTGGTCCATGCCATTGACCGCCGGGCACCGGAACTAAAAATACTCATATCAGTTACTACGCCGGCGGGTTTTGCAAGGGCAACGTCCTCCCTGGGGGCCCGCTGCTCCATAATTCCTTATCCTCTTGATTTTCCACAAACGGTACGCAGGATGACACGTGAGGTCCGTCCCAGAGTGTATGCATGCCTTGAGACCGAACTCTGGCCAAACCTTATCAGCACGGTGAGGCAATTCGGTGGCAAGACCGTACTCCTGAACGGCCGCATTTCAGCCAGGTCTTTTCCCAGGTATTTGAGATTGCACTCTATTACCAGGCCATTGCTTGCCGGTTTTTCAAAGATCTGCGCCATTTCTGACGTCCATGCAAACCGGCTTGCCGCACTTGGGGCCCCCATGGACAGGATACTGGTCACAGGAAATGCCAAGTTCGAGGGTCTTTTGTCCAGACCTGATCCTGCTCGCATGATGGGGCTTCGCAATCGACTTGGCATTGAAGAGCCAACCAAGATCCTTGTTGCGGGAAGCCTGAGAGGAGGCGAGGAGAAAGAGATAATGTACGCCCACGATTTACTTCGGTCCCGCTGGCGTGACATGATATTCTTTTTGGTTCCGAGGCATCTGAAAAGGGTTTCTTCTATTATAGGCATGTTAGACAAGAAGGGCATACCATACCAGCTCTGGAGTGAACTGGAGGTAAATCAGTATCGGACCGAAGGGGTCATAGTGGTGGATGTAATAGGCCCGCTTTTCGATCTCTATGGATTGGCTACAGTGGCCTTTGTAGGAGGTTCTCTGGTGCCAAAAGGTGGACAGAATCTTATGGAGCCGGCTGCCTGGGGATGTCCTGTTATCTACGGTCCCCACACGGACAATTTTGAAGAGGCAAGAATAACCCTTGAGTCCCGCGGTGGAGGTCAAGAGGTTGCTAACGGAAAAGACCTGGCGGAGTCGGTAGATCGATTATTTGAAGAGCCTTTAAAAAGAGAAGAGCTGGGCAGGTTGGCACGCAGGGCCCTTGAAGATCTTTCCAGCGGGGTTGCTGCAAAGCAGACAGATATACTGCTGCAGGTGCTTGAATCCCAGAGTTGATCCTGCTCAAAATATCTCGTTTTAAATCCAAAATTAAAATCTAACTGCCGGCAGCCTTAAATCTCTTATAGACTATCAACAGGCCTTCCAAAATAAGGTTTGGCAATACTGTTTCTACCAGAGAGCAATACGGGACTATTATAGAAGCCAGTCCTCCTGTAGCTACCACTCTTGGTCTTTGGGCAAACTCTGTTAAAAGACGACTTATGATGCCGTCTGTCAGGCCGGCAAAGCCGTATATGATACCGGCCCTTATTGCCGAGGCAGTATCCTGGCCCATAGCAGTTTCAGGTCCGGTAAAGAATTCTACCCTTGGAAGTCTGGATGTACCTTTGAAAAGGGCCTCTGTCGCAAGAAGCAGGCCCGGAGCTATAGAGCCTCCCAGGTATTCACCTTTTGATGAGACACAGTCAAAAGTGGTTGCAGTTCCATAATCAACTATAATTACAGCATCTTTATACCTTGAATACGCAGCCAGAGAATTTACGAGCCGGTCTGCTCCCACTTCATAGGGGTGCTTATAAAGAATGGGCATTCCAGCAGGTATATTTTCCTGAACGACCAGGGCCTTTTTTTTCACATAATGAAGGCTTAGTTCCTCCCAGCTATGTATTAAGGGTGGCACAACACAAGATATCACTATGTCAGAAACATCTCTCAGTTCTATTCCTGCAAGCCGGCACAACTGGTCCAAAGACATGGCAAGTTCATCAGATGTGGCTTCCCTGTCCGTATGAATTCGCCAGTCTCTGAGGAGATAGTCATCCTGGAAAAGACCGATTACAGTATGCGTGTTGCCAATATCTACGGCCAGAAGGTATTCTCCAGAGTGTTTACTGTTTTCCATGGAAGATATGACCCCTTGATTATCTTCTCGTATTTTTATGTTATTGGAACTAATATGGCCTGGATATTTCAAATGGAGTAATACCATAGCCAGGCCTTGGACGGCAACGGCGCAAATAAATGATTGCTAAGGTTACTTACACTAAACAACGAAGAACCTTATTTATTTCTCGCAGGAGGATTCTATCATGTTACTGGTAACCACAGCCCAGATGCAGGAATTAGATAAAAAAGCCATGAAAGAGTTCGGCATCCCGGGCCTGATACTCATGGAAAACGCCGGCCGCGGAACCTTTGAGCTCATCTGCCGGCATTTTGCAGCAAGGCTCCGCCAGGGGGTCACCATCCTGGCGGGACCCGGCAACAACGGTGGTGACGGTTTTGTCATAGCCAGGCATCTCAATCAGGAGGGGGTTAAAGTTGAGCTCCTGATCCTGGCGCCCGGGGAAAAATTCAGGGGAGACGCCCTTGTAAACTACAATATAGTAAAAAAGTTGGGGCTTCCTGTCACAGAGTGCCTGGATTCCGATACCCTTTCAAGCATGTCCGAAACCATCGAGAAATCAGGCCTTATTGTTGACGCCATTTTCGGAACCGGTCTTGTCAGGGAAGTTACGGGAAGGTTCGCCCAGTCCATTGAGATGGCAAATGCGAGCCCGGCACCAATAGTCGCTGTTGATATCCCTTCCGGATTATCATCTGATACCGGGCGTCCGCTCGGTACGGCAATACGGGCCGATCTCACCGCCACCATGGCCCTTGCCAAGCTGGGGCTCGTCCTGCATCCCGGAACCGAATATGCGGGAGAGCTCCATATTGTTGAGATCGGCATACCCGATACGGCAGTTGCTGAAGCAGATATCAAAACCGAGCTACTTGACGAAAGCATATTCAGGGCCATCCTTCGACCAAGGCCGTCCACAGGCCACAAAGGCACATTCGGGCATCTTTTAATACTGGCAGGTTCAAGGGGAAAGACAGGGGCCGCTGCACTCGTGGCCCACGGAGCACTCAGGTCAGGGGCAGGGCTTGTCACTGTGGGATGTCCAGCAGATGTACAGCCTGTGCTTGCCCAGAAACTCACTGAAGCCATGACTGAGGATCTCCCTGAAACCAAGTCAGGAACTGTTTCCAGCAAGGCCATTCCGATAATCAAGACCCTGCTGGAGAGAAAAAAGGCCCTTGCCATCGGACCCGGCCTGGGGCTTAACGATGAAACCCGGGATGTTGTGCGCCACCTTTTTGAAGCAGCCCCCGTACCCATGATAGCAGATGCTGACGCGCTCACCGTCCTGGACACGGATCACAGTCCGGTGGCACGGGCAAAACAGCCCCGGATATTGACGCCCCATCCTGGTGAAATGGCCCGTCTGCTCGGATGCACAATTGCCGAGGTCCAGCATGACCGCATGGCAGCAGCCCTTTCCCTTGCCTGTTCCTCAAAGGCCGTTGTGGTCCTTAAGGGGGCCGGGACTGTAATTGCCGCACCTGACGGAAGGGTTGCCCTGAACTCCTCGGGGAACTCCGGTATGGGAGCAGGGGGCATGGGGGATGTGCTTACCGGCATTATTGGAGGCTTTTTAGCCCAGGGTTATGATGCATGGGATGCTGCAAGGCTTTCTGTCTTTGCCCACGGGCATGCGTCGGATCAACTGGCAAGGGTCAGGGGCAGATGGGGATACCTGGCAAGTGAGGTAGCTGATTGGATGCCTCACCTGTGGACCTCATGAACCTCTTTGTAATGATAAAATTTAATCTGAAGGAATTGAACTCATGAATTTTTCCTCCCGTACTATCACACAAAAAGCCGGTTTCGATCAATTTGAGGCAACAGCTCTCTACTGCCCCAAGTGTAAAAAAGCCGTTCCGGTTAGAAAACATCTCCTCCTTATCCTGCCTGAAGGAGACAAATACGATTATGTTTGTGTTTACTGCGGCACTTCACTCGGCAATAAAATAGACAAGACGTCAGGTCAGAATGCCATTCTGGTCTGATACTTTGTGGATAAGAAATATATGAAATCTCATTACTTACAGCGTTTGAAGCGGGTGCGTGCCATCCTGGCCGGCCGGGGCCTGGATGCGTTTCTTGTAACGTGTCCTGAAAACCGCCGCTATTTAAGCGGATTTACCGCAGAGGATGTGGGCATCTCCGAATCGGCAGGCGCCCTCTTGATCCTTTGCAGAGAGGCCATTTTGCTCACAGACGGACGCTACGAGGTCCAGGCAAGGGATGAGGCCCCTGACTGGCGCCTGGTCATATACAGACAGGGCCTGGCCCAGGCCCTGAAAGATCTGATGCATGACTGCAGTGTACACAACCTTGCTTACGAACCTGATTATTTGTCTTGCCGGCGCTTTGATGCCATTAAAAAGGCCCTGCCCGAGACAGAGCTTGTTTCGCTCGGGGGCCGGATCGAGACTATGCGCTCAATTAAATCGTCTTCAGAGATTGAGTCTATAAAAAAGGCCGTTTCCGCAGCCGAGAGAGTGCTTGAAAGCATATGGAGAGATATTGGACCCGGCATGACTGAAAAGGAGATTGCCTGGCGTATCATCGAGGAGCTATGGCAATATGCTGAAGGCCCTTCCTTTTCTCCCATTGTGGCCTCAGGACCCAATGCCGCCCTGCCCCACGCCGTTCCCACGGACAGGCCAATCCAAGAGGGCGAACCCGTACTCATAGACATGGGTGCCAGGCTGGGAGGTTACTGCTCGGACATGACAAGGACTATTTTTCTTGGTGAACCTGAATCGCTCTTCAGGAAAATATACATTATAGTCCGCAAGGCCCAAATTGCCGCCCAGGAGGCCCTTAGAGCCGGGCTAACAGGCAAACAGGTGGATCAAGTAGCCAGAGATATAATCAAAGATGCCGGCTATGGCCCAGGATTCGTCCATTCCCTGGGGCACGGAGTGGGACTTGCAGTCCACGAGGCGCCGATCCTCTCACAACGGTCACGGAAAAAGCTCAGGCCCGGGATGGTGGTCACTGTTGAGCCTGGAATATATCTCCGGGATCAGGGCGGGGTGCGTCTTGAAAACATGGCGCTTGTAGAGGCCGATGGGGCCACAATACTCAGCAAAAATGACTGGTTCTATGAATTTTGATAAAGCGAATAGACTGCCTGCTTATTGCCTGCTGCTCGCCGTCCGGGAAGAATCAAGTCTTACAGAGCACCTTGCGGAATTACGCCGGCGTCTGATCGTCTGCTTTATTGCAGTATTTGCAGGCTTTGGCATTTGCTACGCCTTGATCGGGCCGATCTTTGCCATGCTTTCAAGACCCCTTGAGGAAGTCCTGCCTCCTGGAACAAGCCTGATCTTTACATCATATCCCGAGGCCTTTTTTACCTATCTCAAGCTGGCCCTTACATGTGGAATCTTTCTGGGAAGCCCTGTTATTCTGTATCAGATATGGGCATTTGTGGCCCCGGGACTGTATGAACACGAAAAGCGCTGGACCCTGCCCTTTGTCATATGCTCGTCATTCATGTTCATCGGGGGCGGGTTCTTTGGATACATGGTGGTATTTCCCGCTGCCTTCAAGTTTCTTGCCGGTTATTCAGGTGAGGGCCTTCGCCTCTTGCCCAGTGTGAGCGAATACTTCACGCTGACGATCCGCCTCCTTCTGGGTTTTGGGCTCGCCTTTGAGCTACCTGTTTTCATGGTATTTCTGGGCCTGATAGGCCTTCTGGACGCCCATACACTCAGAAAACACCGCAAGTATGCCATTCTCATAGCATTCCTTGCGGCGGCAATACTTACCCCGACACCTGATGTCCTCAACCAGATACTCATGGCAGGACCTCTTCTGGTCCTGTATGAACTCAGTATTTTTCTGGTATGGCTGGTGCGTGCAAAGAGAAGAAAGGCATGATATATCTGATATCGGAATGAATGCTATGTCGGGTTTGGAGGTTCATTTGAGAAATGAATATAAAAAGGGGTAATAGGGGAATGGAGTAGTTCAGTAACGCTGACAATTATACACCTGGATCATGGGTCACTAAGAAAAGAGAAATTTGTTCCCCTCATTCGCGCCGCTCCGCGGCGCGAATGCGCGAGTTGACTTCGTCCAACGCTTGGACCCACACCGCTACGGCGTGTTGCAAGTCTAATTAATTAAAAAACCACCGGCTTCAATTGCTTCATTATCCCACCGGTGAATAGCTGGAATTGGTGGATAAAAGAGGAACTATTCTTCGGACGTTCCGGCAAACAAATGTACCCCATTACAACATACTTCGTCTTCCTATCAACCAGTATGCAAAAAGCCGGCGAAAACACTGGAGGATCATTGTCCCCCATTACACCCGGTTAGTTCTTGACGACAAAACTCTTACATGATATTTTTATAAAAGTAAGAAATCGGAGGCAGTATCATGAGATCTACTGTGTCAGCAAGAGGTCAGGTGTCCATTCCTGCAACGCTTCGGAAAAAATTTCATATCGAAGCCCAGATGGAGCTGGAATGGGTCGAAGAAGGCAACGCCATCAAGATAATTCCGCTTCCCAAAGATCCCGTTAAGGCCTTTCGCGGTGCGGGAAGGGGTCGTTATACCTCGGACAAGCTTGTCCGTGATCGCAGAAAGGAACGGCTGAAGGAAGAAGAGTGTGACAACCGGCAATGAGACATTTGTGCTCGACACCTCCGCGATACTTGCACTTTGGAACAACGAAGAAGGCGCCGACACGGTCGAAAAGATTTTGCGCGAGGCGAAGGGACAGCAGCCCGTTCTTGTCTCGTTTATGACCTTCATGGAGTGCCGGTATCGGATATGGAAAGATCAGGGGCAACAAACTGCCGACGAGATGTTGCGGTCGCTACGCCTCCTTCCTGTCGAGCAAGTGGATGTGACCGAAGCCATTCTCGCTACGGCATCTGAGTTGAAAGCCAATTACCGCATTTCCGTGGCCGATAGTTGGATCATCGCTACCGCGATTAACCGAAACGCAGTGCTTGTCCACAAGGATCCTGAATTTGAAGCCCTGTCAGACAGGGTGGCCCTAAAGACTTTGCCTTACAAGAAGACGAAGTAATCTTCATGCTTCCGTTGCATCACAGTCAAGAAAATCGCTTTCTCAACGTCAAATTCAAACTTCCGCTCTGTACTTGCCAATATACTCCGAATAACTGCCCCAATACCCAACTGATTCCATAGACGCCCAAATATAAGGTCAGGCCCAATGCGTACAGCATCTGCGCTGACATCTTCTTTGTCTGTTTGCCAAAGAGGCAAACCGCTCCTGCGGCAGGGCACGGATGGCAACTCACGAAGTGGACCACGGACGGGTTCACCGAATATTTACTTGAATGTTCGGTATTGAATGTTCGTTTTTCATTCGATGTTCGATGTTGGACGTTCATATTTTTTTATGTCTTGTTTCGCGATTGATTTATGCGATCGCATTATTATAAGAGCGGTAGTCAATCCGGGGGAAGATGTTGTCCTGGCTCTCAACGATTGAGAGCCAGCCTTCATCTATCTTCCGGTCTTCAATTTCTCTCATGAGCCTGCCCAGTCGCGAGAGGTGCGTCTTTGTCCGTCGAGTCCCATACTCTGCCATAGCGCCCGAATTGATCATAAAGGCCCAATCACTTGCCTGTGCCATCAAGAGCTCCCTTGCCGCTTGATTGAGCGCCCTCAGTGTCAGACCCTCGGCCCGGGGATGATTCATCGCCAGCCTCTCCATAAATTCCGCCCCCTGATACAGGTAACGATAAATCCAGTCATTTGTCCCATTGAGCCATGTCTCGTTGAAGCCCTTATATCCCCAACTGGAGGGGGAAGGAGTTGAGACCTGATTGATTGGGCATTCCTCCAGATATTCAGAAAGTGTGATCAGCCGGATCGTTTTTTGCCCGGAGTTGATCTTGCGAATAAGATGATCAAGCCAATTTGGGCCCTCAAACCACCAGTGGCCGAACAGCTCGGCATCGTAAGGTGCTACGACTATCGGCTTCCGATCCATGACCGAGGCCAGATATTCAATCTGTTTTTCCCTGTTAAACATGAAATTTTCTGCATGCAGTTTGGCCTTTTTCTCTGCCTTTTGCGGGATATAGACCTCTTTATGATCAGTCTTGCCGGTAATGCGGAAGTACTTGAAGCCGGTATCCACCCGGATGCCGTCTCGATGAATATAGGGCCTGATATAATCAAGATCCAGATCATAGGCAATGTCACGATAGAATTCCCGGTAATCATAATCCCCTGGATAGCCTTCTATCGAACTCCAGACCTGCCTGGACGATTCAGGGTCGCGCGCGAAGGCGGTTACCCCCGATGGGCAGCAGATCGGTGCGTACACACCATATTTTGGCCTCGGTGTAGCGCGAGTGATACCGTGAGTCTCTAAAATAGTATAACGAATGCCTTCCTGGCCGAGAAGCTCGTCAACTCCGGGATAATAGCCGCATTCAGGTAGCCAGAAGCCTTTTGGATCTCGACCCAATATCTCTTGATAATTTTTGATTCCGACCCGGATTTGTGCTCGAACAGCCGATTTATTGACGGAAAGCAGTGGGAGGTAACCGTGAGTGGCGGCGCTGGCGATGATCTCCAGCTTCCCAAGCTCCTGTAATCGCTTAAAGGCCTGGACCAGGTCCTGATCATAACGGTTGAGGAATGCCCTGCGCACTTGCACAAGGCGTTTGTGATACATCAGAGCCAGCATGTTAAACTCGTGCCGGTATCTCGTTCGTTTGGCCTCTTTCTTGCCCAGCTCTATCAGCCGCTCAAGCCTGTCCAGATAACGGGACCGCAAGAACGGGTCAGCAAGCATCGAGGCAAGAGTGGGTGTGATTGACAAGGTCAATCGAAAATCGATCCCGTCTTTTACGAGGCCATCCAGTACGAAAAGGAGGGGGATATATGTATCGGTAATGGCCTCAAAGATCCAGTTTTCTTCCAGGGAATCCCTATATTCAGGGTGCCTCACAAAAGGCAGGTGTGCATGGAGGACTATGGCTAAATAACCTCTTTTCATTTTCAGGACCCGTCACTGGAATTGTTCTTTCCCTGTGTTGAGGAGATAAATTCTGAGGATATGCCGAGACTGAACCCCCTCTCGCTTAGTTCCGTGAAATCAAAATCTGTCCTCTTTTCATGTCGGGCTTGAATACTTTGAGGCAAGGGCGGCTCCGGCTTGAGAGGCCCTGCCCTCCGGATCTCTGCCTCTGCTTCTGCCCCTTCGGCTTCGATCAGGTCATCACGGATAGTTTCTTCAGGATTTTCGATTTTTGGCAGGCCTTCTTCCGCATCTTCTGCAGCGAACATATAGGGTTCGTCAGCCTCAGGGGCAGGCCATGCACGGGGTGTCCTAACAACATTTGACCTGGTTACAGAGAGAAAGAAACCATCTCTGGTCTTAAATCCTAAATCAACAAAATACGATTTATCCGGGCTCCAGAGATCTACATACCAGTTCCTGGATTGAAGATCGATATCTACGTCGAAAGTGTCATGGGCATTCGTGCCGTCAAAAATGATGTTGGTGATATCATAGAATCTCAAGACGGCCTGTGAACTTCTATAGTCATTACCCAGCCGCTGTTTCGCCTTCTCGATGTCCTTATGGGTAACCTCCCAGCAGGCATGTATCAGGTAGGGTTCGACAGGAAGCAAAATGACCCGGCTTTTGCTGTATCCTTTGTACAGGTCACGAAAATCCATAGACTCCCGTGCGAATCCATGGGCAGTCTGAGAGACATCAAGATCTGATTGTTCTGCCTTCTCCTGTCTCTCCGATCCAGGTTTGTGAGATTTCGGTCTTTCAATGTCTTGTTTTTCGGCAACTTTGCCTTGTATTGACTTTGTCAATTCGCCCTCTTTCTCCATCCGCTGTTCATGGCCGACTTCCAGTATAAAACCACCTTACTTAATAAATAAGGACAGACGTCCAAGGTTACAAAAAATCCAGGAAAAACTCAATCACTATTGATTCATTCATCCTGAATCAAATCTCTTGAAGTGACCAGCACGATGCCTTGTCCTGGCCGGAGATCGTATGAAAACGTCACAGGGATATAATCCATCGGGTATTCCATAGCCCGTTTCTGCCGGACCTCCCCTCCCCTCTCAATCACTCCTCATCACCTTCCACCTTTTTCATAAGAACTACGGTTGCTTTGTCAAAAGGACCTGGCAAATCATCAAGGCATGCAGCCTCTGCCAGGCGGCCGGAGGTTTTGCCCGGTACGATCACAGCCCTTGTCAAAAAAAGGCTGTATATTTATGTTGATTAATATACTAAATAAAAAAATCTTTTGTTTTTAATGTCACAATATGGAAGGATCGTGTTTGTTTTGAGAAGATTCAATAAAGACATCCTCGACACGATCGGCAATACCCCGCTTATCCCCATCCGCCGCATCTATACCGGCAAGAAAGTCACTATTCTGGCAAAGATGGAGAGCTTCAATCCAGGAGGCTCTATTAAGGATCGCATAGCTCTTTCCATGATTGGAAGGGCGGAAGAACGGGGAGAACTCACAAAGGACAAGATAATCCTTGAGGCAAGCAGTGGTAATACCGGCATCGGTCTTGCGATGGTATCCGCCGTAAAAGGCTATCGCTGCCTTATTGCCATGAGCGAGGCGGCCAGCATCGAGCGCCGTCAAATAATGCGGGCTTACGGTGCCAAGATACTCCTGACCCCTGCCCGCCTTGGGACCGATGGCGCCATAGAGGCCGTATATAAGCTTGCAAGGGAAAACCCTGACCTCTATTTCTGCACGGACCAGTACAACAACCCTGACAACTGCCTGGCACACTATCATGGCACTGCCCCGGAGATCTGGGAACAGACCGGGGGCAAGGTAGATGTAATAGTCGCTGCCATGGGAACCACCGGTACCCTGATGGGAATTACGCAACGCTTCCGCGAACTCAATCCAAAAGTCCGAATAGTCGGAGTAGAGCCATATTTTGGTCACAGTATACAGGGACTCAAAAATATGAAGGAATCATACCGGCCCGGGATCTTTGACAAACGCATGCCGGATGCAATTGTCAATGTCCATGATGATG
This sequence comes from Deltaproteobacteria bacterium, assembly GCA_003194485.1. Classification (NCBI taxonomy): domain Bacteria; kingdom Pseudomonadati; phylum Myxococcota; class Myxococcia; species Deltaproteobacteria bacterium. The sequence continues at coordinate 17,055 of PQXD01000002.1, read as the reverse complement.
AAGCACTCGAGCTGACCAAAAGACTGGCGCAAGAGGAAGGTCTTTTCGCCGGGATGAGTTCAGGGGCCGCCATGGCTGCAGCGCTTTCAGAGGCTGCAAGGCTTGAACAGGGCCTTGTGGTCGTGATCTTTCCCGATGGAGGAGACCGTTACCTGAGCACGGACATTTTTTCAGTTCCGCAGGTTGAGGAGGCGGATCAGGCCAGGGCACTGAAGCTCGTCAACACACTTACCAGAAAAAAGGAGATCTTTGAACCCTTAAATCCGGGAAAGGCAGGGATCTACTCCTGCGGACCCACGGTCCATGAATTCGCGCACCTGGGACTATGCAGGAGACTGGTGGTTGCGGATCTTTTGAGACGCACGCTAGAACACCAGGGTTATGATGTTACCCATGTGATGAATATCACGGATATGGATGACAAGACGATCCGGGCCTCGCTGTCTCAGGGCAAAAGCCTCAAGGAGCTCACCGACCGCTATACCCTGGCCTTTATGGAAGATGCGTCTGCCATGAATATAAGGCCTGCGGACAGCTATCCCAGAGCAAGCACCCATGTTGAGACAATGATTCAACTGACCGAGCGATTGTTAGATGCAGGTTATGCATATGTCAAGCATGGCTCCGTTTACTTTGACATCTCAAAACTGCCATCCTATGGAAGGCTTTCCAGGGTGGACCTTTCAGGCATTGACATCGGAAGGACGGTAGATCTCGACGACTACGAGAAGGACAGTCCTGTTGACTTCACGCTCTTCAAGCGTGTGACCCTGAATGAACTCAAAAAGGGCATAGGGTTTGAGACAAAATGGGGGCAGGTCAGACCGGGCTGGCATATTGAGTGTGCTGCAATGTCAATGCGCTACCTGGGAGAATTTTTTGACATCCATACCAGTGGCTGTGACCTCATTTTCCCGCATCACGAAAACGAGATTGCCATTGCAACGGCCCTTACGGGCAAACCGCTTGCCCGGACCTGGATTCACAGCGAGCTTGTTCTGGTTGACGGAAAGAAGATGTCACGCTCCGCAGGAAATGTTGTCACCCTGCGGGATTTAAACAAAAAGGGCTTTACCGGAAGGCATGTGAGGTTTTTCCTGCTCAGGACACACTACAGAAAGCCCCTTAATTTCTCGTATGACCATCTGGAAGAATCGGCAAGGGCCATAAAGCGGCTCGACTACTTTGTCTCTGAGATACAGTCTCTTGCTATTGGTGAAGGGCGCGCAGCAGAGCCGGGACCGGCAATCAAGAAGGCCGTGGAGGTCATGAAAAATGACTTTACTATTGCCGTTAATGATGACCTTAACATCTCAAAGGCCCTGGGGGCGGTTTTCAGGCTGGTAAGGCATGTGAATTCGCTTATTTCCGCCCAAGGTCTTTCACCAGTGGATGCCGGAAGCATCATGGACGCACTCAAGGATGTGGACAAGATCCTGGGGTGCCTGGATATTTCCGTCCCTGATCCCGGGCTGTCAATGGAAATCCATGATCTTATCTCCCAAAGGGAAGAGGCCAGGGCCTCAAGGGACTGGGACAGGGCGGATGATATCCGGCAGCAACTCCTCGGTCTCGGGGTGGAGGTAATGGATACCCCGGGCGGGATTCGCTGGAGATGGATTAAGGAGGTTTAGAAAAAAATATGCGCACATTTTTGGACTGCATTCCCTGTTTTATGCTCCAGGCCTTGAGAGCCGGCCGTCTGGCAGGCCTTTCCGACGAGAAAATCCTGAGACTGCTGATGGATCTGGGGGAGAAAATCAGAAATATCAAGCTGGATGATCCGCCGCCCAAGACCGCGGTGATGGTATATGATCTTATAAACAGCTATACAGGCAAAACAGACCCTTTTAAGACAGTGAAAAAACAAAGTACTGAGAAGGCACTTGCCCTTTATCCCCGGCTGAAAAAGGATGTCTCGGAATCAGAAGACCCTTTGGGGCTTGCTATACGTCTTGCCATAACGGGAAACGTCATTGATTTCGGCGTACCATCAAGTCATGACCTGGAATCAGAGATTGAAAAAATAATGGAGCAGTCTTTTGGCCGACGGGATGAAGAGGAATTTAAAAAGGCGGTAACCGGGGCAGAATGGATACTCTATCTGGGTGACAACGCCGGTGAGACGGTCTTTGACCGCCTGCTGATAGAGACCCTGGCCCGTCCCACAACTTATATAGTCAGGGAAAGGCCGATAATCAACGATGCTACCAGGGAAGACGCTCTGGCAGCAGGGCTTGACAAAGTAGCAACCATCATTTCATCCGGATGCGCTGCTCCCGGTACAGTGCTGGACCAGTGTACTCCTGAATTCAGTGAGCTGTTCAGGAAGGCCCCTGTCGTTATCAGCAAAGGTCAGGGGAACTTCGAGACCCTGTCGGAATCGGATGCCCCTGTCTTTTTCTTTCTGAAGGCGAAATGTGATGTAGTGGCAAGACACCTCGGAGTAAAAAAAGGTGATCTGGTCCTTGCTTCCCGCTATCTGAACTAATCAGGCAATCTTGAGTCCGCAACGCACGTCCAATCATGATGGAAACGCCGCCCATCTCGCACGGTCGGCAGGATCGGTGAGTATTGCCGTATTCTTTTCCCGTATATTGGGCCTCGTGAGGGAGCAGGTGCTTGCAGGCCTCTTCGGTGCGGGTACCGCAATGGACGCCTTTGTTGTGGCCTTCCGGATACCCAATCTTCTGAGGGACCTTTTTGCAGAAGGTGCCCTGAGCGCGGCATTTGTCACGGTCTTTACCGAATACGATCAAAAGCGCTCGAGAGAGGAGACCTGGCGCCTTGTAAACAACGTCCTGGCAGTACTCACCGTGGTGGTTTCCCTGACCGTGATTCTCGGCATGATCTTTTCCAATGAACTGGTAATGCTGCTCGCCCCGGATTTTGCCAAAGTCGCCGGCAAAGTGGAGCTCACACGGCGGCTGACAATCATAATGTTTCCCTTCCTGCTATTGGTTTCCCTTTCATCCCTCCTCATGGGGATACTGAACACAAGAGGTTACTTTTTTATCCCGTCTTTTGCATCCAGTTGCTTCAACATGACATCCATAGTGGTGGGTGGAGGGCTTGCGTTGCTGTTTCCATTGTGGGGGAAACCGGCCATAGCGGGTATGGCTATAGGGACCCTGCTGGGCGGTCTGTCTCAAATGGGAGTACAGGTCCCTGTCATTCTGCGCCAGGGGTTCAGAATAAAGCCCGTGATGGATCTGGCGGACCCTGGGCTGAAACACATAGGCCGGCTGATAGTACCCGCCGTAATAGGTCTTTCCGCAACCCAGATCAACATCTTTGTAAATACAAATTTCGCCTCTCGCTGCGCAGAGGGGAGTGTTGCCTGGCTGAATTACGCATTCCGGCTCGTACAGTTCCCGATAGGTCTCTTTGGTGTGGCTGTCTCCATGGCAACGCTCCCTGTCGTGGCAAGGCTGGCAACTGAAAAAGACCTTAAACTGCTGGGTGATACGCTGGTTTCGTCTCTCACCCTGGCCTTTGCCCTCACGATTCCAGCTGCCGTGGGGCTGTGGGTCCTGGCAGAACCCATAGTGGGACTCATCTTCGAGCACGGCAGGTTTACCCAGTCAGACACTTTCATGACTGCCCAGGCCTTGAGGTTCTATTCCATCGGCCTTCTTGCCTATGCGGCGGTAAAGATAGTAGTGCCGGTGTTCTATGCCCTGAATGACACCCGGTGGCCGGTCATGGGAAGCTTTTTGGCAGTAGTACTCAATATATGCATCATACTTGCCACACTGGACAGATTGCAGCACAGGGCCATAGCGCTTTCCACCTCCGCCACCATGATACTCAACTTCATGCTCCTGGCCGCGGTGCTTTATAAAAAGATAGGCGGATATCCTGCAGGCAGGCTTTTCATGTCCCTGACAAAAATCCTCGCCGCCTCGGGCATAATGGGCCTGCTGGTGTGGTGGACACAGATTCGCATCGCAGGCAGTCCGGGGATATGGCTTTTAACCGTCAAGGTATTCGTATCTGTGTCACTAGGCGTTGTTTCATACGGTATATCGGCTTATGTCTTAAAACTGACCGAATTCAATGAAATCATCAACAAAATTATAAGGCGGCTGATAGGCTCGTAACCCGAAACTCGTAACAGTAAGTATCCGGTGAACCAGTGGTCCCACGTAACATCCAATCCCTATGATTGTGCGAGCATGGACTCGACAATCTGCTTCACATCTTCCAAGCGGTCCTTGTGGGCGACCAGGGTCTTCACGCCGGCACGGACTACCACCACATCGCTGACGCCCACCAGGGCCAGCGTCTCATGCGGCTGGTCGCAGAATACCAGATTGCCCTGGGCGTCCAAGGCGTGAACCCGGCCCTTGATATAATTCCCGTTCGCATCGCATGCCAAAAAATCCTGAATCGCCAGCCACCCGCCGACATCCTTCCACGAGAATTCACCGGTCACACAGCGGACATCACGCGCCTTTTCCATGACGGCGAAATCGATGGAAATTCGTTTGAGCGCCGCAAACCGGTTTCGCAGGGCCTCGTCCCATTGCGCCGTTCCCATTTTCTCAACGGCCTTGTTCAGGTGCTCGACATATTCTGGAAGATGCAACATCAATTCACCAAAAATGGCGTCCGCGGTCCAGACGAACATGCCCGAGTTCCACAAGTACCGGCCGGATTCCAGATACCGGCCGGCGGTTTCCGCGTTTGGCTTTTCCTTGAACGAGATGAGACGAAAATGCTCTATCCCGCCGTCCTCGGCTGTTTTTTCGCCGATCTCCAAATAACCGTAACCTGTGGCCGGATAGGTCGGCCTGATCCCGAAGGTATAAAGCGCGCCGGTTTTTCGGGCCGCTTCAACCGCCGAAAGCATCGTCCGCTGAAACAGATCGACAGGCTCTATCAAATGATCCGCTGTCAACACGATGATCACCGGATTGCCGAAGCGCTTCATGGCGACCAGGGTGCCGAGACAAACCGCGGCGGCGGTGTCCTTTCGCTCGGGCTCGCCGATGATGTTTTGAATGGGCACTTTGGGAAGCTGCTCGCTGACCAAAGAGGTAAAATGCTCATTGGTCAAAACGATGATTCGTTCATCCGGAACGATTCCCGCCACGCGGTCGTAGCTTTTTTGCAGCAGGCTCCGCTCGTCGAAGAGCTGGATGAACTGCTTGGGTTTCTCGTGCGTGCTGAGTGGCCAGAAGCGCGTTCCCACGCCTCCGGCCATGATGACGGCCACCAGATTCTTATCAATGTTCTCCATTATCTCACCTCACCTGGCTCAAAGCGCGGGACGGGGATTTGAGAGGCACAAATCCACCAAATCCTCAATCATCGCGGTTCCGACGCACATAACCGAATCCGCTCCGCCCCAATAGATCTTCAGCGTCCCGTCGTCTTCCGCCACCGCTCCGCAACAGAAGACGACGTTATGGACATAACCGCTGACTTCCCAAAGGTCACTCGGGTTGAAGAATCCAATCGTCCGCCACCCCGAGGACCCTGGAAGGGTCATGCAGATCATGAAGCGCCGCGCCGAGCCGATAAACGGCCCCGTTCATGGTTTTAAACACACCGTGAAAAATGTTCAGCCATCCCTTTTCGGTCTTGATGGGCGTGGCGCCCGGTCCGAGCTTCATTTCGTCCCAATGATAGGCCAAGGGCTTGATGACGACCTTGGCATCCCCCCAATGAACCAGATCCGGCGAAAAGGAAATCCATATGGACCATGGTGATATTTCGGAATGGGGTCGATCCAGACGGGCATAGCGACCGTTGAACTTCTCCGGGAAGATGACCACGTTACGATAGTCCGCCTGGGTGATCAATGCGACGCGCTCGAGACGCTCAAAGTCTCTTGTCTTGGCCAGGGCCACGCGTACACCGTATCTGGAATACGCAGAGTAAGTGATCAGGTACTCGCCCTCCATAGCACAGATCCGCGGGTCTTCCACACCATATTCCTCATAGGTTGCGAACGGCTCGGCCTTGGCCGGGATTATGAACGGCTCCGGTCTGACCGCAAAACGCAACCCATCCCTGCTTTCCGCCAGACCGATGATCGATCGGCCGTTTCGCAGATGGGATCTGAAAAGCATCTCGTATACCCCATCGTGCTTGACCACGCCGGCGTTGTGCACCGTCTCCACCGGATAGGGCACATCGTGCCTAGTCAGGATGGGGTTTTTCTCGTAACGCTTGACAATCGGATCTCTATATTCTCCCGTAGTCATCCTCCGACCTTTCAATATCATCCTCGCCGAAATAATCGCCGGTCTGCACCTCGATGAAGACCATATCCTCAGTGCCCGGATTCCGGATGCGGTGCCATGTCCGCACAGGCAAATCAATGGCCTGGCCGGATATCAATTCGATATCTTCATTGTTTTTTGTCACCACCGCTTTTCCTCTGATAACATACCAATGCTCGGAGCGCCGGAAATGACGCTGGTAACTCAGACGCTGGCCTGGGTAGACGGTGATCCGTTTGACCTTGTGATCCGCGCTGTCTGAAAGAATCTCATAAAAGCCCCAAGGCCGGTGGTCCTCACGTTTGGTCTGCTGGATGATCCTTTCATAAACCCTGACATAATCGGTTATCATGCGGTCCGCGCTGAACCGCTCCTCGACCCATTGGCGACACTTCCGGCGGTCAAGGTCTTTCACCTTTGGAACAAACCGGGCCATTTCCTCGGTATCAGCGGTCAGGTAACCCGTCACACCGTCGGCGACGATTTCCGGCATGCTTCCCCGGGAAAAGGCGACCACCGGTGTGCCGCAGGCCATGGCCTCCACCACTGAAAGACCGAAAGGTTCGTCGAAACTGATGGGATGCAAAAGGGCAAAGGCGCCGCCTAAAAGTTTGTCGCGCTCTTCCGGTCCAGCGCTGCCCACATAGCGGATGCGGTCATTGTCCAAATGGGGGCTGATTTGTGTCTCAAAGTATTCCCGATCCTGAACAATGCCGGCCAGAATAAGCTTCATTCCGGTCAGCCTGGCCACATCGATACATTCCCGCACCCCTTTTTCAGGATGGATGCGGCCGAAAAAGAGAAGGTAATCCCCATGGTCCGGTTGGAACGAGAATCGATGCAGATCAATGCCGTGATGGATGGTGGCAATGTAATCCAGATCCGGAGACTTGTCAGACTCGCTGATGGCCACGTAGAATGTGTTTTTGTTGTACTTTTGATACACCGGCAGGATTTTGGGCGACGAGAATCCGTGAATGGTGGTCACCACTGGTGTCGTGGTCATGCCCGTATAGGTCAGCGGCAGATAATCAAAATGGTTGTGAATCAGGTCGAACCGTTCACCCTGCTCAAACACCTCGGATATGTGCAAACACTCCCACACCTTTGGCAGAAGATCGGGGTCTTCTTCATACCCCCTGGGACAAACACTTCGCAGTCGGCCCTTGGTTTGTGAATCACCAGTGGCAAACAAGGTCACCTCGATACCGCGGTCCACCAGGCCCTCGGTCAGCAGGGAAACCACATTCTCCCAGGGACCGTAATGCCTCGGGGGCGTGCGCCAGGCAATGGGCGAAAGCATAGCGATCTTCATAAGACTAACTCCAGACCCTCCTTTCCTGTTGATCGTGCTTCTCAAGCCAATCTAAAAGTTCCGGCACACGTGCCATGGCCAGAGCGATGCATTTGTCAGCACAGCCGTAGTAGAGCCGGACATCGTCTCCCTCGGTCACCCAACCGCAGGGAAAGATCACTTTGTCGACGTCACCGGCTACCTCGTAATCTTCTTCCGGCGCAAAAACCCATTCGTCGGATCGCGCCAACAGCCTGGTCGGATCTTCAAGATCCAGAAGCGCCAGGCCCAGGCGGTAGATACAGCCGCCGGCCGTGTTCCGGACCCCGTGATAAAGGACCAGCCAACCTTTTTCGGTCCGCAGCGGCGGCGGGGAAAGGCCGACCTTGTTGGCATCCCACCATCCGCCCTTGCGTGCCGGAATGAGAATTTGATGATCGCCCCAGTGCTTCATGTCCGGGCTGAAGGAGATCCAGATGTGCGCCCCGACACCGGCAAATCCGGGAACCGGTCGATGGAGCATGGCCCAGCGGCCGCTGAACTGCACCGGAAAGAGGGCGGCGTCCTTGTCTTCCGGCGGCATGACAACCCCCTTGCGCTCGAAGGTCTTAAAATCTCTCGTGGTTGCCAGGGAGACCAGCGGCCCGCCTCTGGAATAGGCCGTATAAACTACGGCCCATAAATCCAGGGTTTCGATGCGCGTGACCCTTGGATCTTCAATCCCCCAGATTTCTTCGGGATAATTTTGCGGGCTGGCCGGCAGCGTTGGTTCGGCATCGATCCGCCACTCGGTTATACCGTCCCGGCTGCACGCCGCTGTAAGATGTGAAATCCCCCTGCGGTCTTCAACGCGCATCAGCAGCAAGGTGTCGTCGCCGACACGGGTAGCCCCGGCATTAAAAACCGAGTTGGCCTGGTAGGGGATATCCCTTGCCTGGATGATGGGATTGGCGTTGTACCGTGTAAAAAGCTCTTTGAAGCATGTGTTGCCCATTCCTGACGATCCCTTTTCGAATTCTCAGACTCTACGTCAATTCGGACCTGGCCTTGTCGATCACGGCTTCCACCAGACCTCTGATTTCCTGAAGCCGCGATTCAGTCTCGGCTTCAAAGCGCAAAACGATGACAGGACTCGTGTTGGACGCCCGGACAAGCCCCCACCCGTCGGGGAAAACCACCCGCACTCCATCGATGTCGATTACCCGATGTTCACCTGAAAGCATCTGTTTTACTCTTGATACAAGTTGGAATTTCTTTTCTTCAGGGCATTTGACACGGATCTCCGGTGTATTGTAAGTGCGGGGAAGGTCTGCAAGATAAGCCGACAGGGGTTGTCTGCCCCTGGACAAGATCTCCAGTAAACGACAGGCAGCGTAAATGGCGTCATCAAATCCGAAATAACGGTGCCGAAAGAAAAAGTGGCCGCTCATTTCTCCTGCCAAAAATGCTTGTTCCTCCTTGAGTTTTTGCTTGATTAGAGAATGTCCCGTCTTCCACATGATGGGTATGCCGCCATTGGCCTTGATCTCGTCGTACATGATCTGAGAACATTTCACTTCTCCGATGAATTTCCCCCCTGGATTATCCTTCAGGATATCACGGGCGAAGAGTATCATCAGCATGTCGCCATAGAGAATTCTCCCCTCTTCATCCACAACGCCAAGGCGGTCGGCATCCCCGTCAAAGGCAATACCCAACTCCAGGCCTTTATCGACAACGGTTTGCGACAGGGTGGCCAGATTCTGCAGTACCGTCGGATCGGGCTCGTGATTCGGGAAAGTGCCGTCCGGCTCCATAAACAGCTCCACCACCTCACAATTCAGGCGTTTCAGGATGGGGCCGGCCGCCAGGCCGCCGGTGCCGTTGCCGGCATCCACAGCCAGGCTGACAGGGCGTTCAAGCCGGATATTGTTGACCAGATAATCACAATAGGCATGCATAATTCCGTATTCATCAAGCGAGCCGTTTCCGGATGAATACTCCCCGGATTCGATGATTTTTTTGAGCCTCTGAATCTCCTCTCCGAAAATCGTATCGGAGCCTAAGCAAATCTTGAACCCGTTATACTCGGGAGGGTTATGACTCGCCGTGACCATCACACCCCCATCGGCTTTCAGCTGCCGCACTGCAAAATACAAAACCGGCGTAGGGCACAGTCCCACATCGATCACGTCTGCTCCGCCTTTCATCAGCCCCTTTATCAAGGCATCCCTGATTTCCGGTGAACTCAGACGGCAATCACGGCCTACCGCGCATCTCCTGCCGCCGTGCCCGGCAAGGTAAGTTGCATAACCACGGCCGATTTTCTCCACGTCGCCCAGGTTGAAATCCTTTTCCGCGACACCGCGAATATCATATTCCCTGAAAATCAAAGGATTCATTTTCCCGCATTCCTTTCCCTTTTCCCAGCTTCAGAATTCCAGATCCAAGGCTATGGGCTGACCGGTTTGGACGGCCTTTCGCGCCAGATTATAAGCCTCGTTGTACTGTCCGGCCACCACTTCCCAACAGACCACACGGTCCAGGTAGCGCTTCAGGTTTTCCCCCAGTTCCAGACGCAATTTCTCATCCGTCGCCAGCTTGATCACCTTCTGCCGGAGCATCTCCTTGGTGGTGAACAAAAGGCCTCCCTCGCTTTCCAGGGTCTGGGCGGTCAACCCCTCCATGGGCGCGGTGGTGATATAGGGCTTGTTCAGCGCGATGATGCGCGCCAACGTGCCGGACTGGGTTTCGTCGGTCGAGGGCAGAACAATAAAATCGCAGATCGCCATAATTTTATAATAATCTTCTCCGCGCGGGATAAATTCATAATAGTGGGCCAGTCCTTTACTCTCCAAGAGCTGAACTTCTGACTTCCACTTTTCATAGTCCTGCCTGTGCCTGGGGTCGCGCATGGCGCCGGCGGCCAGTAAATCCCAGTCCTGGTCTGTACGTGCCTTTATTTCGTTATGAATATCCTCCCACATGGAGAGCAGGATGTCCCAGCGCTTGTTGGACTGAATCCACCCGATCATGCCCACCACATGGCCGGCCAGACCGATCTTGTCCAGACCGAACTGTTTTCTCAGCGCCGGTATCTCATGCATCCCCCAGCGCCTGTCGGACCGTGCCCCGTGGGGCACCACCATGATGTTTCGCGGCGTCGGCCAGTCTCTGCCCCGAAAGGTCCAATCCAGTCGCCACTTCTGATAGTGGCACTTGAACAGCACCAGGTGGCTGCGCTGGCACATCTTGTAAATAAAATCGGCCTCGAAGTCCCTTAACCGTCCGTGAACCGTATGGGGCTCCACGACAATGGGGAAGTTCCCGATCGCCTCCAGCAGATCGAGAAAGCCGCTATTGCCGTCTCCTATACCCCTTGGGTCCCGGTACTCGTAGAGGCCGTATTCATGCTCGATATGAACGGCATAAGGATCCAGTTTTTCAATCTTCCTGACCACGGGCTTCCACCAGTCGTACCGTTGCATATCGATAATGGGAAACACTCCCTCGCCCCGGCCGTCGGTGTGGCTGATCACCAATACCTCGCGGTCCGGGTTGGCTTTTTGAATGAACTCCCGCGCCTCCTCGCAAAAGGTCGCGATGCCGCACAGCCTGGGCGGATAGGAGCTGATCATGACAATAGGTCTATTGACCATGAACCATGACCTCCCGGTAATCTTCCGAATCCGTTACTGTGGTGGCCTCCACTGAAATTTGACGGCTGCGCAACTGATTGAGATTGAGCAGCGACAGGAAGCAGACCAGGGTCGATTCAGCGCCCTGGTTGCGGTTGGGGCCGTCAGCCTGCAGGCCATCGCAGCACCCGCCGGTTTTATGATTATACAGCGGCGCGTTCAAATCATTGCGCCCCAGAAACCATTCCATGCAGCATTGTGCATGGGTAAGCCATTTCGGATCGCTGGTGACCATATAAGCCTCGCGACAGGCCTCGATCATATCCAGCGCCTCAATGGGCTGCTGATCGAACCGCGCCTTTTCACCGCCCCTGGGATACCAGCCGTTGTTGCCAACCGGAACGAAATGCCCCTTCACGTCCGTCTGAATCTCCAGAAGCCATTCCAGGCTGCGCAATCCCGCCTGCAGCATCTCGTCATTGAACAGCCACCGGCCGGACATGATAAGCGCCTGGGAGATTTTACCATTGGCATAGGTGACCATGTCTTCGATCCAGGGCCAGTCCTCGCTGGCGTTTTTCAGGTATTTCCGGAACAGTTTGCCGGCCAGTTTTTCACGGATGCGCCGCACCTCGCTGTCGCCGCTGTACCGGCGCAGATAGGCGTGGATGCCCACCAGTGCAAAGGCCAAGGTCCTGGGAAAATTAAAATCCGTCAGCACAGGCAGCGCTTTTTCAAATACGGCCTGGGCCGCGGCCCGGATATCGTCCGATTCGGCCAGGGCCACCGCTTCCCCAAGGCCCCAAATCGCGCGTCCATGGCTGTCCTCGGACCCCTGCTCTTCCATCCACCTCCGGTCATAGCTCATGAAATTGCGGAACCGGCCGCTCTCTTCGTTGAAGGCATAGTGCAGAAAGCTGAGATAGGTGCACGCCAAGTTGGTGACGGCCTCACCGTCGGCAATCATATCCTGGGCCATCAGTACCGCGATAAGCGCCCTTGCATTGTCATCCGTGCAATAGCCGTGATGACGGTCCGGCACGATGAACCTGGCATGCTGGACAATGCCCACATCATCCGTGAGCCGGATGATGTGATCCAGCTTGGGCTGGGGGACTTCACGAGGGACGGACCCTATGGTCTTTGCGCGGAAAACCGGCCTTGGCGTGCTTTCCCTCTCCCGCTTCACCTCGCCGAAGACTTGCAGATATCTTCGCGCCGCCTCTTTCCAGACCATTTTCCGGCAAAAGGTGTAGGCCCGCTTGCGCATGGCGTGCCGCTCCACCTCGTGAGTTAACAGGTTATTCACCTGCTCGGCCAGCGCTCCGGGATCTTGAAAGGGAACGATCCGGCCACGGCCCTCGGCCAGCATCTCCTCCGCATACCAGTAAGGGGTTGAAACGGTCGCCTTGCCGCTCCCCAAGGCATAGGCGAGCGTTCCCGAGACGACCTGCTCCCGGTTCAGATAGGGAGTGACGTAAATGTCGGCTGCTCCCAGGAATTCACACAACTCCCTTAAATCGACGAAACGATTGTGGAAGATCAGGTGGTCGCCGACCCCCAACTCCCTGGCCCGGCGTTGCAACAAAAGGCGGTAGGCTTCACCATGTTCCTTTTTCACATGGGGATGGGTCGTACCTAAAACGATATAGACGGCTTCAGGATGTCTCCTGACCACCGCCGGCAAGGCATCGATCATGGTTTCAATGCCCTTGCCGGGCGAGAGCAGTCCAAATGTCAAGATCACCTTGCGGCCCTCGACGCCGTATTGGTCTTTGTAGTAATTGGGCTCCACAAAGGGAACGTCGGGAATGCCGTGGTGAATCAATGCGATTTTTCCTGCCGGCACCCCGTAGACTTTTTGAAGTATTTGTTCCGCCTTCCGGCTCATGACCACCAGCCGCTCTGACAACTGGGCGATGCGTTTAATGACGATCATCTGTCCGGGCGCGGGCGCCTGAATCACCGTGTGCAAAGTAGTCACCAGGGGCATGCGCAGGTTGCTCAACAAATCCAGCACGTGCGCGCCGTTCTCACCGCCGAAAATTCCGAATTCATGCTGGAGACAGACTACCTCCACACGGTTCATGTTCAGGAAATCCGCTGCCAGATGATAATCCGCCAATACACGTTGATTGATCTCGAAACGGACCCGGCAAGGATATCGATACCCTTCCGGCACATCGTTCATCACTATGGCCCAGTGTTCGCCTGCTGGATTTTCCTCGGCCAGGGCCGTCAACAAGTCGGTAGTAAAGGTGGCGATACCGCATCGGCGGGGAAGGTAATTCCCGATCAGAGCAATTTTGCGCGGATGCGAATGGTATTGTCCGGACTGAAGCATGTCAGTTCTCCTGTCATTGTTCCTGGTAAAGGGACTTGCTCGCTGGATTGGGGTTATACAAAGGCTCCTCAAACGGACCTCTTGCGCCGATTCCATAAAAAGCGTTTTTCATTCCGCCGGCCTCAGCCTCACTGCCGGACGATTCGGCGCTTGCAAGAACCTCTACGGAATCGCCGTCCCGAAGAGGCTGATCCATGGCGGCGGCTTTTCCGTTCACCTTTACTATCGCGCCCTTGTGGACTTGAACGTTGGCGATATTCAGATAATCACGAACCGTGGCTTTTTCGGCAAGGCGAACAATGCGGCCGCCGTTTCCGAAAACCACCAAATGATCGTGGAACACCTGCCGGTGCAACAGGTCGATAAAGGCCTCGGCGCTGTCCGCCTTTTCGTGCTGGCGCGCGAGCCCTTCCATCCACTGCGTTCTGTAGTGATCCTGCGCCGCTGCCGCTGTCCCGCTCTTGTAGCGCCAATGGGCCGCCGAGCCGTGCTCGGCCTCCATGTGCATCAACTCGGTGCGTATCTGGAATTCAATGGGTTTGTGGGAAATCTCGCGCACAGGGTAGACGCATGTATGCAGGGACTGGTAGCCGTTGTCCTTTGGAAGGCCGATATAGTCGTCGAAAGTACCTGGAATCGGCCTGAAATGGGTGTGCAGCAGGCCCAGGACCGCATAACACTCTGGAACCGTTGCCACGATAATCCGCAGGCCGATCCGGTCCATGATCTCTTCCAGGGTCTTGCCCGTGCGCATCATCTTGCGGCGGATGCCGTGCAGGCTTTTGGTCCTGCCCTGGACGCGGGCCTGGATACCGTTGTTGCTGAGCAGGCGCTGGACACCGGACAGCAGGATCCGGAGACATCTGTCGTCCTCGGCCTGGATAGGAGTGACTTTTTGCCTCAAGCGCTCATACTCCGCCGGCTCCAGGATATGAAAACACGCGTCCTCCAATCGGCGGCGCAGCTCACCCAGGCTCAACCGGTCGGCGATGGGTACGTAAAAGTCGAGGGTCTCCCGGGCCATTTTCCGGACACCTGCTTTGCGGAACCCGGTCGCGTTTTCAAGGGCCAGCAAGCGAAAAGTGATTAAAAGAAGGGCCTTGTGTGGGACACCCCCCCATGGAGGCCAACAGGGCGCGGACATCCTTCCGGCGGTACTGCCTGGTACCGGAGTACGAAATAGAAGGGAAACTCAGGTCTTCAAGCACAGCGGCAACCGCCGGTCCGAAGCGTTCCCGGATGTCACCGGGATCGGCGAGGTCTTGCCATATAAGCGGGGCTAACAAGGCACCGGCGACAGTAATCGCGTCGGCGTCCTGCTCAAAAAGCAGACCGGCGGCCTGAAAAGGTGTTGGATCAACTCCACATGCTCTTTCTCTTGAAAAGTCATATGCCCTGGTCACCAGGTCGGCATCCGCTGCCGTGAAGGCTTGTTTGATTCTTTCAATAGATAGGCTGTCATGAGCCAATTCCGGAATATCTCGTCCCATTTGCCCGAAATGTCCAGAATCAACAATATGTCAACGTATTTAAGAAAAATCCTCCTGACTCGGGTCGATCCGAACGCGGATATCCTCAGATAAGTATCAGGAACTCATGGCGATTTGTCTATAAAGATCATCCCTCTGGGACACGATTCGACCTGTCCCAGGGAAAGAATTCAAGTAAATATTCGGTGAACCCGTGGTCCGCTGCGGAAGTTGCCATCCATGCCCTGCCGCAGGAGCGGTTTGCCTTTTGCAGGGTTTCGATCGCGGGCCGGATTGCACTGCCTCTCCGGTCTGCGATGAGTGAGCTTTGAAACCCTGAAAAAAGTAAGCCGCTTCAAGGCAGGATATAACGGGTTCACCGGATATTTACGAATTCAACAAAAAATATAATGCACGATACGGAATGTGCAAGAAGAAATGAACATTTTTCATGCCTCAAAATCGAGCCTGAGCCTCGGACAGCATCGCTTCCCAGCCCTTTGGTCTGCAATGAGTGAGCTTTGAAACCCGGAAAAAGGTGACCGCTTCACCGGATATTTACTCCGTAACAGACTAAATCTCACCGGATGTCACCATGTTGCAGAGTAATTCCCTGTAATTTATGCCGGCCTCCTTGAACCCCTTGGTACCGAAATTCATATTCGCCTCAAGGATAAAAACTTTCCCCTGGTGCTCACACATATCGAGACCCACAAAGTCGAAATTGCACCGGACAGCAATGTCCAGTGCCAGGTCCAGGATATCTTCAGGGACAGGATCCAACAGGATCTTCCCCCCCTTGGCCACATTGGTGCGGAATTCTCCCGGAGCTGATTCCTTCCAGTAGGCATGGACAATGCGTTTGCCCAAAATCACTACCCTGACGTCTCTTTCCATGGGTATATATTGTTGAATATAGGCTATCCTGGTCTTGCTGAGATACGCCTCCAGGTCATCCTCGGTCTTGATCAGAAAAACCCCCTCCCCTTTTGAAGATCCGACAGGCATCTTACCTACACAAGGAAGATCAAAGTGATCAAGGATCTTCGTCTTCCGTTGCCTGCCATAGAACAGCCGGGTCTCAAGCATAGGCACGTCCAGGAGACGGAAAAGAAGCGTCTGCTTGATCTTGTCCCCCAGATGCCGATAGCACTGCACGCTGGGAAAAGTCTTCTTGCCCATGGCATCAAGGGCATCCGCGAAGAATATGGTCGGGAAATACACCTTGGAGGCATTCCGGATCAGGGCCCTCTCCTCTGGTGAATAGTCAGCAAAGTTCATCCTCACTCCGAGAGAAAGAACTGACGGGCAACGCCTGAGCTGGTAGCCCAGGGCAACCAGCAAATCCCGGCCGTCCCGGTTGATGTCTTCCGGCATATTTTTTATATAAAATCCCCGATCGTCAGCCTGCAACCCTTCAATCCCCAATTTCTTAAAGGGCGATATTCCAGATTATAGCCGAATATGGGAAACAGTTCATGATATATATTGACATACCAGGTTTACCGGACTGGTTGACAGGTCGGATACCAAGCCCGAATTTGTACCGGTTCTTGATAAAGCAGTTGAAATATTAAAGGCAAATCCTGATTTAAACGTAATTATTGAAGGTCATAGCTGTCATTCATGTTATCTTATTTCGCTCTCGGCGTTATCAGGGACCGGCATCGCCAGCCCACTTGCTTCCATGCCTGCCTGGAATCGGTGCTTTTTTATTCGTTTTCAAGATCCTCCCAGGAGGTCTTTTCTTTCACATCATTAATGAGAAACCGCACGCCCTGGTTGTCCGACGGGTTCAGCCAGAGCATCTTTTCAAATATGTGCTCCGCCTCGTCAAAGCGCCCGAGACGCCAGAGACACAATCCATAGCCGTGCATGCAGCGCAGAAACGGGCGGTTGTCGATAAGGCCCCACGGCAGCACGCCGGTAAAGCCGTCACCCAAAGACAGCTCACCGATACGCAGACCGACTGTGCGCCACGAGCACACTCGATATAGTTGAGATGTGCGCAACTGCACAGAAGATGAGGGTTTGGCCCCTCGAAGCCGGCTTGCAGGAGCAGGCTTCAAACCGCCTCAAGCTGCTGTGGTAAAGAGCC
>PQXD01000001.1:235251-290236 GCA_003194485.1 Deltaproteobacteria bacterium | reverse complement strand
TCGTTGTTCGAATTTTATACCCCATAAATAATCTGCGCTGTTGCCGTCTCAATCCTGGCTATGGTGGTATTTTTACCCATAGCTTGAGAAAAGACGATCACAGCTTGCCTCTGAAGGCTCAAAAGAGCCTCCTGTGCTGCGTCACAAAATTCGCCTGCGCTTATATGAAATATCCAGTGTAGAAGATCATCCGCTGACGCGGCTATACGCCCTCAGCTTTTTTACTTCTCCGCCTTCTGCGCGGCCTTCGACCCATACGCCTGTTGAGGAAGTCTTTTATGACAATAAAATAGAGATCCCCTGCCTTTTCTGCGATGTCCTCTCTGCTTTCGCTGGGGACGATCTGGAGCTGGGTTGCCTTTGAGCGGCTCTCGGCCACCAGCCACTCAATCTGGTTCAGGGATACGACCTCGTCTCGGTGGCTGTGCAGAAACAGGACTGCTTTGCTGTAATTGCTCATCTTGGAGCGGTTTGAAAAAGGATCCTCTCCGGAAGGCCATGATTCATTTATTCGAATCCCTTTGCCTGAAAGAAAGTCCTCTGTCGAATCAAAGGCGCTTTCCATAATAAGGGCCAGGGAATCATCGCAGTAGTGGCAGGCAAGGTCCAGCGCAATGGCAGACCCGAGAGAGCGGCCCATGAATACCACCGGACCGGTCCTTTGTTCTGTGGCATACCAGTCTTTAACAACCTGATAAAATGCCCCGGCATCCTGGAGCAGGGCGCTGATGGATGGTCTTCCGGCACCCGCCCGGCATTCGCGATAATCCATTGCTATCAGGGTAATGCCTAAATGCACAAACCCGGTTGCCAGATCAATGATATCTGCTTCACTGTCATACTCGGCCGGGAAAAACAGGATGTGAGGCTCTTCCGGTAATCCAGAAAAGACCCCGCAATGGATCTCAGTGCCGTCCCGGGATCTTGCTGTCAGTATCTCTGGCCTGATGGTTGAGTCAGATTCTTTTGCCGTCCTGTACGAATCCTTTCTGTTTTTGAACAGGAAGTCGATTATCTCGGGAAGGTCCAACTGACTCAGGTGATCGCTTTTTGCCATTTCCATCTTTCCTCGAAGTCTTGAATCTGCCGCCTTATGAATCCCTTAGCAAAGGATTTGTGCCCCATGTAAGATAATGCATATTCTTTCAGATCATTCAACAGCTGGTTCAGTATCCGGTCTTTCTCCCTTTCGTCTATGAAGTTCCTCTCCTTTTTCAGCTCGAAATATATTACAGTTCCGTGTTCTTTTAAGAAGTCTTCGCAAAGTTCCCGGGGTCTGCCGGCAAAATCTTCTTCACTGATTTCTATCGGAATCCTGGCAAGTAGTCCCACAAACCACCTGTCTCCGGCTACAACACGGGAGTAGTCATAGAACTCCAGAACGAGATTATTCGGAAGATCTATTTTTTCAACAAGCTTGAGAAAGGGTATCTTCAAGGTACCATACTCTTTACTGTTCAGTATTGTGACCGTCCACGGGTAAATATTCTTATGAACCCGTTATATTCCGCCTTGGAGCGGTTACCTTTTTCCGGGTTTCAAAGCTCACTCATCGCGGACCGGAGAGGCAGTGCAATCCGGCCCGCGATCGAAACCCTGCAAAAGGCAAACCGCTCCTGCGGCATGGCGCGGATGGCAACTTCCACAGCGGACCACGGGTTCATAAGGATATTTACGTTCACGGGTTCAGAGTTCACCGTTCTGGGTTGCTTTTCTTTTCAGAACCCGAAAATCAACTGGTTAGATTTTCGGTAAACCTTGAACCCTTGAACCCTTGAACCCTGAACCTTTGAACCCTTGAACCCTGAACCTTTGAACCCTTGAACAATTACCTAATGTTTAAAGGCCCTCTGACCTGTAAATACCATGGTTACAGGGGGATCGGCCTCATTACATGCCTCGATGGATTCCCAATCTCTCAGGGAGCCACCCGGGTGTACAACGGCCGAAATACCCTGCCTGATACCTACATCCACCCCGTCCCTGAACGGGAAGAAGGCGTCAGAGACCATAACACTGCCTGGGAGCCCGCCCCGGTCCGCCTTCACCTGTTGATCGATTTCGTCTTTTTCTGCAACGTCACGCTCTCCTTTGCTTACCAGCAGCTCAAGTTCCTTATACGGTATTCCGAGCCTGTCATAGCAGAGAATGTCCGCATACTTTGTATAGGCCTTGTGGACAGCGATTTCCGCCACCCCTACCCTGTCCTGTTCCCCTGTGCCTATCCCGGTGGTAACTCCATTTTTGACATAGATTACGGAGTTGGAAGTAACTCCTTGCTCAACTGCCCAGCCGAACAGTATATCTTCGTATTCCCTATCATCCGGCAGGCGCTTAACCTTGTATGTCTTACCCTGGTATTCACATTCAGCAGGTCTCAAGTCCTCCCTGGTACGGATTTTGTTCACGGGGGATTGCTGAACTATGATTCCTCCGTCTATCAGGCTCTTGAAGTCTATAAAACGCCTGTCCCAATAGGTCTCCAATTGGTCAATCCGTTTGATCCGGATGATTCTCAGGTTTTTCTTCCGGGACAGTATATCTACTGCGCCCTCTTCATAATCAGGCGCGCACACGACCTCAAGATACTGGTTGCTGAGGGCCTCGGCTGTTGACTTGTCTATAGGCCTGTTGAGAGAAACACAGCCACCAAATGCAGCCACCCGGTCCGCCCTTAATGCCTTCAAAAAGGCATCCTCAAGGGTGTTGCTGCAGGCCACTCCGCAGGGGTTGTTGTGCTTTACTATGACGGCGGCAGGGCTTTTGGCAAGGAATTTCAGCACATTAAGAGAGTTATCCACGTCGGTGAGATTGATCTTACCGGGGTGCTTGCCTGCCTGAATCATATCCGCTTCGTCTATTGAGCTTACCAGCCCGTTTCCAGGCTCAATATAAGAGCAGCCACCCAGAACAAGGTTTCCATTTACGAGTTCGTAAAGTGCTGCCTCCTGGTCAGGGTTTTCCCCGTAGCGGATACCTCTTTCTTCCATCTCTCCGGTCTTATCGTTCCTTATCTTCCAGGTCCGCTTGCGATAGACCAATGTTTGATCCCCGAAGGATATGCGGAGTTCCAGAGGAAACTGGTCCCCAAGTATTGTCTTATACATCTGTTTCAGGTCTTTCATCAGTGGTTTCCTCCCCTTGTTATTAGGCACTGGACATTAATTAACAGTAGGCATTCACGGGTTCGAGATTCGAGGTTCTGGGTTCACCTTTCAGGGGATCGTTCGCTGTCCGGGCACTCTCCGGCAGTATCTGAACCTTTGAACCCGAATTATGCAGCAGCCAAGTTTGCCAAAGATGCGAGGCGGAAGGCACGCAGACGTACTTTTGTACTTCAAGTGCCTGACAACAAAGCAGATTTGGTAAAATTGGCTGCCCCTTGTGGCTTCAAATACCGAACAATTTTTAACTCCGGTGGAATGCACCTTTTGGGTGAACATTCCAAACTGGACAATACACCATAACTTACTAATTTTTCTATTTGTTCCTTATTGTTCGGTGTTTGAAGTGCATAATTTGGGTTGAACCATTGAACCTGTGAACGGACACAATTCATAGAAGGACAATATAGCCCGGGTCCATAATACGTCAATGGAACAAATGGACAGCATGTTAATGAAAGGCCTCGATGACGGACAGGGCCGCAGGTGCCACCATGACATAGCCTTGGGGGCAGGTCCTGACTATTTTGCCTCTTTCTGAACAGCTTCATCCCTTGAAAGCCCTAATCTCTTTTTTATGGCCTGCTCTGCAAGCACTCCTGAATGATACCGCCCGTCTCTAAAAATATAGGTCGGAACGCCTGTTATGCCCTTTTGTTTCAGGAAGCGAAGGGTATCTTCAATCCTGTTTTTTCCCTCCTGGCACTGATTTTTCGATTGGTATCCGCTTTCAAGCCCTTCCAGTCCCTTTTTGTCGCAAACAATGGATATGCATTGCTCTTTTGCACCCTTATGAAAGCTGAGCGGAAACAGCAGGACCTTTAACTGCAACTCCTCTGCTTCTGCCATATGAGTGACAATTTTTTCCGCTTTTTTACAGTACGGGCATTGGGGATCAGTGACGAAGTAAACGACTTCACCTTTTGAACCCACGCTAAAGGCAGTCAGGTCTTCGAGACGCCTGAGGTCGGAACCGGTAAAACGATTGAGGCCGGCAATCGCCTCTTTGGTGATATTGGTCCTGTCTGAGGCCTTAAAGATCTGGCCGGTTATCAGGAATTCCCCTTTTGAGTCAGTGTATAAGATGCTGTTCTGGCCCCTAAACATCAGTTGGACCTCGCAAAGTCCCGAGACAGGGCTGGGCTGGATCTTTATGACCCTGATGTCTTTCTTGAAGATATCTTTCAACTCCTGTTGTATGATCTCCCCGGATGGACAGTCAGCTGCAAGGCATCCCTGGACCTGGACCAGAAAAAAGAGGGGCGTAAATAACAAAATGAGATGGTTGAGAATGGACATTTTTAGTTCTCCTTACTAATGTTTAAAATTGATAAATAAGGTCACCGGTTGTTGTTCAATCATGAAAGCAATGATTATGTTATTTGATTAAACAGGATTATGAAATGGTGTTAAGGTAAATATTCTTATGAACCCGTGGTCCACTGGTAACTGATCACAGGGTACTTCTTCTTTCAACATGCTCCCGCCCCTTGTTTTCTTAAGGCCTTTGCAGCATGGGACCCTCCCCGTTCTCCTTCGCTGCGCTCCGGAGCCGGGGTTTCCCTTGCGGCAAAGGCAAAACTACAGGGCTGACGCAAATCGTTTCCAGAAGAAGCACCCTGTGATCAGTTTAAGTCCACTGTGCAGACCGTTCACTGGCAGGGGATATTTCTTTTCACTTAACACTTCAGCCCCTTGTTTTCTTAAGGCTTTTGACATGGGGGAGTCTTGCCCCCTCCCCGTTCTCCTTCGCTGCGCTCAGGAGCCGGGGTTTCCCCCACAGCAAAAGCCAGGAAAACTACGGGGGCTTCCGTTAAACTGTTCAAAGAAATATCCCCTTCCCGTGAACGGTTGCCATCCGTGCCCCCTGCCGCAGGAGCAGTTTGCCTTTTGCAGGGTTTCGATCGCGGGCCAAATTGCACTGCCCCTTTCGGTCTGCAATGAGTGAGCTTTGAAACCCGGAAAAAGGCAACCGCTCCAAGGCAGGATATAAAGGGTTCATAAGAATATTTACGTGTTAAGCGATGAATGTTGTATTAAATTAAAAATATATTAATCTTATCCCATAATTTTTTAAGGCTATCACATGGGCCGGTTACATGCAAAAATATGGATTTGACGGGCCGGGATTGAGCTTATAACCGGTTTCTGGTATAAAGTACAGATATGCAAAAGAAAAATAATAAGAAAAGCTCTCTGAATGATCCGGGCACGGGACTTCCTTATATCGCCGGCGAGAGGTCTGACAAGACCGGGGATCTGCCATCACAAAAGGACCTGGAAAAGGAGATAAGTGACTATCTTTCCGAAAAGTATGGAGGCAGAATACGGGTAGTGTCACAGATGGTCTTTCCCTGGCAGACAAAGCCTGACGGCACCGACAGGAAAGAGGGGACTGATTCCGGGAAGGGCCCGAAAATAAGATTTAATCTCAAGCCGGAGGAGCTCGAGGCCTACCTGAACAGATATGTAGTAAAGCAGGACATGGCAAAGGCCATCCTGGCAACAAAGATATGTACTCATTTTAACAGGATCACATATCTTCAAGAAAAGGGGAAAGATCCCCATTCGATCGGAAACATAAAAAATAATATAATCCTCATAGGTCCTACCGGGGTTGGAAAGACATATCTTATCAAGCTGATAGCCGCAAAACTGGGCATACCTTTCGTAAAGGGCGATGCCACAAAGTTCAGTGAGACAGGTTATGTGGGGGGAGACGTAGAGGATCTGGTCCGTGACCTGGTCCAGGAAGCGGATGGTGACCTTGAAAGGGCACAGTACGGGATTGTCTATATAGATGAAATTGACAAGATTGCGTCTTCTCACCACATAATCGGTCCGGATGTCTCCAGGGCCGGGGTCCAGAGGGCCTTATTAAAACCTCTTGAGGAGACCGAGGTGGATATCCGTACCCCTCATGATCCTATTTCCCAGATAGAGGCCATAGAAAGATATCGCAGGACCGGAAAGAGAGAGAAGCACAGCCTCAATACGCGCGGTATATTATTCATAGTGAGCGGCGCCTTTGAGGGACTCAGCGAAATAATAAGAAACAGGCTCAGAAAGAAGGGTATAGGCTTTGGAGCAGAGATCGATACACAGGATGAGATAGAATGGCTGCGGCACGTAAAGCCACAGGACCTTGTCGAATACGGCTTTGAGTCCGAGTTCGTTGGGAGACTCCCTGTTATTGCCATTTTGGAAGAACTCTCGGAGCAGGATCTCTTTGAAATACTGTGTAATCCGAACAACCCTGTTATCATGAGCAAGAGACAGGACTTCAGGGCCTATGGAATAGACCTCAAATTCGAAGAAGATGCCCTGAGGCTCCTTGCCCGTCAGGCCTATCAGGAACATACAGGGGCAAGGGCCCTTGTAAGCGTGGTGGAAAGGGTACTGCTGCCCTTTGAAAAGAAGCTGCCCTCAATCAGCATATCTTTCCTGGTTGTGACCGGCAGTATGGTTAATAATCCGGAAGAAGAGCTTCAAAGGCTTTTGGGGAATCTAAATGACGAGGCAAGGCTGAGAAGGTATCAGGCCATGCTTGCCGAGGAAAAACAGATCCTGATTTCCCGTATTGAGCAAGAGGAGTTGCCCAATTGGAAAGACTCCAAGCTTAAGCTCACACCTAAGAGGTTAGACCTGGTAGCCCATCTCTCCCTGAAAGAAGATTTGGACTTTAAAGAGGCCAGTGAGAAGGTACAAATATGGATAGAACAGATAAAGAGTTATGAGGCCTCTTTCTTTAGACGTTGCGGCCTGAGGATTAACTTAGAAGAAGACGCGGTGGACAGCTTGCTGTATAGTTGTCTGGACGATTCTTCCAATCTATATACCCAGTGTGAGAGATTGTGTAATATTCTTGAATACGGTCTCACTCTCATAAGGGAAAAGACCGCACAGAATGTCTTCAATATTTCGGCTGAAGCAGTGGACAATCCGGAGCTGTACATCAACCGAC
The DNA here is from genome assembly GCA_003194485.1 of Deltaproteobacteria bacterium. NCBI lineage: Bacteria > Pseudomonadati > Myxococcota > Myxococcia > Deltaproteobacteria bacterium. Next base: position 283,108 of record PQXD01000001.1, on the reverse strand, counting down.
TTATTCGTACGTGCTATTAATCCTCTTTGCAGAGAGCAGCCAGGTGAAAGAAGGCCAGACCATACTCCTTGTAGATTATGACCAGTCAGTGATTGATACGGTCCGTAAACTGGTAAACCAAACCGGGCTCAGGCTGATCCTTGCGGAAAACGGTCAGGAAGGCCTTGATCTGGTAAAGGCCGAGTTGCCTGACCTGGTGATTATACGTAAGGATGTCCCCATACTTGATGCCTTGTCCATAAGCGTGCTTCTCAAGCAATCTCCTGAGACCCGGGACATACCGGTAGCAGTCATATGTGCAGAGGCCTCCCCTTCGGAGCGCGAACGCTTCCGTGATGCGGGCTGCATCGATTTTATCGAGGAGCCTTTTACTGCAAATGATCTGCTTCGAAAGCTGGAGGACTGGCTGCCATGATGTACCCTGAATATCGTCCCCGGAGACTGCGCCGCACGGAATCTCTGCGCGCACTGATCCGTGAGACTGCCCTAAGCCCGAAACACCTTGTCTATCCCCTTTTCATTGTACATGGCAAAGGCATTAAAAATCCTATAGAAGCCATGCCCGGATGCTACCAGTTTTCTGTGGATGCGGTAGTAAAAGAGGCCGAAGAGGTCTTTGATCTGGGAATCAATGCGGTCATTCTATTCGGTCTTCCTGAAAAAAAGGACCCAAGGGGCTCCCATGCCTGGATAAAAAGCGGTGTGGTGCAAAGGGCCGTATCCGCCATAAAAAATTCAGTACCCGATCTCCTTGTTGTGACAGATGTATGCCTTTGCGAGTATACCTCTCACGGGCACTGCGGAGTACTCTCAAACGGCCGGATAGACAATGACGCAACCCTGGAGCTGCTGGCAAAGGTCGCACTCTCCCACGCCAGGGCGGGGGCGGACATTGTGGCACCTTCCGATATGATGGACGGCCGTGTGGGGGCGATAAGGGAGACCCTTGACGAACACGGCTTTGATCAGATCCCCATTCTTTCCTATGCCGTAAAGTATGCCTCATCATTCTACGGGCCCTTCCGTGAAGCAGCGGAGTGCGCCCCCAAATCCGGAGATCGCCGCTCATACCAGATGGATCCTGCAAATGCCAGGGAGGCCATGCGGGAGGCCATGCTGGACCTTGAGGAAGGGGCCGATATCCTCATGGTGAAGCCGGCCATGCCGTATCTCGATATAATCCATCTGCTGCGGCAGGAGTTCACCCTTCCGATTGCCGCATATCAGGTGAGCGGTGAGTACTCAATGATAAAGGCCGCATCTTCCAGAGGATGGCTGGATGAGGCCAGTGTCATGGAGGAGTCTGTTCTCAGCATACGCCGTGCAGGGGCCGATGTCATAATTACCTATTTTGCCAAGGACATGGCAAGGATTCTCGTAAATATTCGGTGAACCCGTCCGTGGTCCACTGGTAACTGATCACAGGGTGCTTCTTCTTCCAACATGCTCTCGCCCCTTGTTTTCTGAAGCCTTTGCAGTATGGGACCCTCCCCGTTCTCCTTCGCTGCGCTCCGGAGCCGGGGTTTCCCTTGCGGCAAAGGCCAAGAAAACTACAGGGCTAACGCAAATCGTTTCCAGAAGAAGCATCCTGTGATCAGTTTAAGTCCACTGCACAAACCGTCCACGGGCAGGGGATATTTCTTTGAACCCGAATTATGCAACAGCCAAGTTTGCCAAAGATGCGAGGCGGAAGGCACGCAGACGTACTTTTGTACTTCAAGTGCCTGACAACAAAGCAGATTTGGTAAAATTGGCTGCCCCTTGTGGCTTCAAATACCGAACAATTTTTAACTCCGGTGGAATGCACCTTTTGGGTGAACATTCCAAACTGGACAATACACCATAACTTACTAATTTTTCTATTTGTTCCTTATTGTTCGGTGTTTGAAGTGCATAATTTGGGTTGAACAGTTTAACGGAAAGCTCCCGTAGTTTTCTTGGCTTTTGCTGTGGGGGAAACCGCATCGCCGCAAGCGCAGCGTAAGGCGAATGCGGAGGGGGCAGGACATCCCCCATGTCAAAAGCCTTAGAAAACAAGGGGCTGAAGTGTTAAGTGAAAAGAAATATCCCCTGCCCGTTAACGTTTGCCATCCGCGGCTCTCCTCTTTCTGTATCTTGCCAACTTGCTGAATTTGGAGTAAACAGCCTTTTTTGAATAGCGGAATAATCAAGATATTGGTGTATTAGGGGAAGTGAGTTATGGAATGTACTACAAATAAGCCGGGAACCCAGTGCAAGTTCATGAGTAAAAATGGTTGCAGGTATTTGGGCGGGGCCTGCCTTGAAATAGTTGAGCAGTGTGAGGGATGTGCAAGGGTCGTAAACTATGACTCTGGCAATTTTTGTTCAGTTTACCCGCATCCGGCAATGAAATGGCAAAAGGGAATCTGCAACTTTGCGACCCATGTGAAGAAGGAAGTCCTAAAAGACGCTGCCGGCAGGAAGATCAATCCCCTCAGGGCGGCAAAGCGGGCTTCAAAGAGGCATTAGGAGATACAATACCTATTTCTTGATGTTTGCATCCATACAGATTGCGGGGCGACCTTACTACTTGTTTGCTCGTTTTTTCTTGCTTCAGCCAAACCCATTCGGTCTGTTTATCTCTTCCTTCCGGGTAAATATCCGGTGAACCCGTTATCTGCCTTGGAGCGGTTACCTTTTTCCGGGTTTCAAAGCTCGCTCATCGCAAGACCGAAAGAGGCAGTGCAATCCGGCCCGCTACCCAAAACCCTGCAAAAGGCAAACCGCTCCTGCGGCAGGGCACGGACGGCAACCGTTCACTGGAAGGGGATATTTCTTTGAACAGTTTAACGGAAGCCCCCGCAGTTTTCCCGGCTTTTGCTGTGGGGGAAACCGCACTAACTCAGATTTTTTGAAGTGTAATCAAGATCTATTTTGTATTTTATTCCTTCCTGCCTTCCCACCTTCTCAAGTGTTGGAATAAGTTCATCCAAAGGTACGGTATCGGTTATAAAGTGCCTTGCATCTACTGTACGATTTGTAATAAGTTCAAAAGCTTTCTTTACATAAAGAGGTGTATGGTGATAAATCCCTTTTATAGTTATTTCATTATAATGAATAAGTGCAGTATCAATGGAAACAGTTGTCCCCGGACTGCAACCCCCAAACAAATTAGCTGTACCGCCTTTTCTTACCATCTTCAACGTTTTTTCCCAAACATCAGGAATTCCTGTAGCCTCTATAGCTACATCGACACCTCTGCCGCCTTCGGTTCTACATTTAACTTCTTCCACCTGATTAATACCTTTTTTTATTTGAATGGTCTCTCCGGCACCCATTTTCTTCGCAGCTTTAAGTCTATCTTTGCTTAAATCAGAAACAATAACATGAGCACCCTTAAGACATGCTAATTTTACAAACATAAGACCGATAGGACCTGCCCCATTTATTGCTACTTTATCCCCCATCATAATTCCGGATTCCTCTATGCCATGAACAACACATGCAAGTGGTTCCATCAGGGCAGCTTCCTCAAAAGAAATATCATCGGGTATTATAAATGTATTCTTCTCTACAATTCTCTTTTGAACAGTTATATACTGGCTATATGCTCCATTTAAATAAATCAAATCCTCACACATAGATTCCCTACCCAATCTACAATAAAAGCAATAACCACAGGGAGCAGTATTGGCACATACTATTCTATCCCCGACCTTAATTTTACTTTTAATATTCCTGCCGATTTTCACCACCTCTCCGGAAAATTCATGTCCAAATGGTGAAGGAGGCTTAATCATGGTTGGATGACCGCGTCTGTAAGTTTTTAAATCACTTCCACATGTAAGAGCTGCTTTTACTTTTACTAATATCTCATCATCAGTTGGAACAGGTATTTCCACTTTCTCTATTCTTACATCCATGGGCCCGTAAAAAATAGCGCATTTCATTTTAGACATATTAGCTATCCTTAATTCGCAAAACGTTCACTGGCAGGGGATATTTCTTTTCACTTAACACTTCAGCCCCTTGTTTTCTTAAGGCTTTTGACATGGGGGAGTCTTGCCCCCTCCCCGTTCTCCTTCGCTGCGCTCAGGAGCCGGGGTTTCCCCCACAGCAAAAGCCAAGAAAACTACGGGGGCTTCCGTTAAACTGTTCAAAGAAATATCCCCTGCCAGTGAACGGTTGCCATCCGTGCCCCCTGCCGCAGGAGCGGTTTGCCTTTTGCAGGGTTTCGATCGCGGGCCGGATTGCACTGGCTCTCCGGTCCGCAATGAGTGAGCTTTGAAACCCGGAAAAAGGTAACCGGTTCAAGGCAGGATATAACGGGTTCATAAGAATATTTACTCTGTTAGTCTAAATTTTCTTTATTTTTAAATATATTTAATCAAGCTTTTATCAAAATAATATAAAATCTTGAAAGCCTTTTGAGACAGAGCCAGATCCAATCCCTTTTTAAACTGCTCAATTGGAAGTATTTCAGATATTAAAGAACTAAAATCCAGACTGTAATCTTTTAAAAAATAAAAGCTTTCTTTTAAGGCTTCAGGTGTTGCAGAATACGATGAAAAAATAGTTAATTCTTTTTTATACAAATGTTCGAAATTAATAGAAATCTCCTGCTGAGTCGAAGGACCAGCAAAAATCTGTATATACCCGCCAGGCCTTACGCTATCCATAGCGATTCCAATAGTTTGTGGAGTTGTTACTGTAAGTTCTACTACATCTGCCCCAGAGCTGCTGAACTCAGAAATTTTTTCCTTTATATTTTCTCTTTTAGAATTAATGGTTAGATCTGCTCCAAATTTTTTAGCATATTTTAACTTATTTGAATTAATATCTATTGCTATGACTTTTGTATTATATAATAGCTTAAATAGAGAAATAAATATAATTCCAATTGTTCCACATCCAACCACCATAATATTATCATTCTCTTTTATATCTATTCTGTTTACTGCCCTGAGGCAGCAAGCAGTAGGTTCTGTAAAAATAACATTTTTTATATTCTTATTATCCTCAACTACAAAAGTATTATATCTTATATGCTCTCCTGAAAGCCTTATATACTCAGAAAAACCTTGAGGATCTAAATTTGTTTCCTTAAAATGTCTACACATGGAATAATTTCCATGATCACAATAAATACAACTGTAGCATGGAATATGATGAGATACTACTACTATATCATTTTTCTTTATAACATTTCCTGTTTTATTCACTTCCGGACCTATCTTTTCTACTACCCCTGCCACTTCATGACCAAGCCTAACTGGTTTCTTAACATCAGGACTTATTATTTTTACAATATCAGAACCACAAAGCCCGCATAATATTGTCCTGATTAAAACTTCATCTCTTCCGACAACAGGTATATCTGTATCCTTTATTTTAATATTCTCTCTTGAATAGCAAACCAAGGTTTTCAAAATATTACCTTACCTTATATAGCTGCCGGTTATCGTCTTAGGAAGTATTTGCAACAACGTTATTTTTATTTCTGCCCTTGCCATTGCTATTATAATTATAAATGACCAAATAACCAGTCACGGGATACAGGCACCGGCAATGTGTGGAAGAGACAGAAGGCTCTGATTGTTTATTGATCAAGAGATGTCTCAGAACTCACCGTTCAAGGTTACCTTATCGACTCCACAGCCTTTCGATAGAGTCTTATATACTTCTTCCTTGCCTTATCCCAGGTGTAATTTTCATAAATGTTACGCACCGCGTTTACCTGCATCTCCTTGATTGTGTCAGGTGAATCCCTGTAGGTCTTTAAGGCCCTCCTCACAGCCTGAACGAGGGCATCAGGCGTGTGATCCTTATAAGAGAAACCATTGAAACCATCCCTTACCTTGACCAGGCCGCCGGTGGCATGGACAATGGGCAGATTTCCCATGAGCTGGGCCATAAAGTCGGTGAGTCCGCAGGGCTCATATCGGGATGGAATTATAAAAAAATCACCTGCAGCATAAATCAGGTCTGCAAGCCCTGGATCATATCCGATGATTATCGCAAGCCGTTCCTTATAGGCAGGGTGCCCTGCCAAAGATGTGAGATTATTCTCTATGTCCCTGCTGCCACTGCCAAGAATTACTGCCTGAACCTCCTTGTCCAGTGTCAGCAGGCCTTCCAGGGCCTGACCAAGAATATCCAGGCCTTTTTGCTCGGTGAACCGGCTCACGGCAGTCAAGAGCGGCTGGCTTGGATTGTATTCAATAGAGCCATATATTTGGACTTTGTCAGTCTCGCCAAACAACAGTCTGATAATAAGTTCCTTTTTGCAGATTGCCTTCCCGGCCAGATCACCCCTGACCGGATCAAAGGCCGCGGGAAGCCCTAATTTCTCCGGATGGTTGGGGCTGAACTCATCAGGATTTATGCCGTTAGTAATTCCTTCGATAAATACGCCCCTGTCTTTAAGGGCATGACCCAGCCAGCCTGTAAGGGCATCGAGCTCCGTTTCCTGAAGCTCTCTCGCGTAGTTTTCACTTACCGTATTTATAGGCACATAAGCAGCACCGGCAAGAAACGGATTAAAATATCCGTTGAGAAGAGATCTGTAGATCACCCTCCTGGGAAGCCCGGTAATAGCCGCGGCGAATATCAGATCGGCCACACCCTGATGATAGCCTAAGCCTGCGTTATGGATGGTAATCAAGGCGCTGCTGCCCTTGAAATAGTGCCGGAAGCCCTCGATTTCTCTCATCATGGCCGGAAGCACACTCGTATGACCATCCTGGCAATGGAACACGTCCGGCCTGGCACCTGTGAAAATTGCAAAATCCAGTGCCGCCTTCTGAAGCAGGATATTCATGGCAAAATAGTCGAAGTGCCCCTCCCCTTTTTTACGAGTTGGATCAAGAGACTCTTCTGCCTCGGTGTATGTGTAAACACCCAGCTTTTCACTAAAGCGGCCTGCCTCCACAAGTATTATGTCAACACCCTTCGTTTTCCGGTGCCAAAAGCCTACACGTTCCCTGCGTTCCTCATGGGCATAGTTTGCGTCCACCTCGAATTGAGGGCCGAGAGTCCTGAAACCCGTCTCTTCCGGCTTTACAAAGCCGTAACGAGGCATGATAAGCGAAACCTCATAACCGGCACGCACCAGTGATTCAGCAAGCTCCCGGCTCACATCCTTGACTCCGCCTGCACCGGCTATCCCTCTGTATTCACGGGTCACTATCCAGATGGATTTCAGGCGGCTCCGCCTTTTTTTGTCTCTCAATATCTCCATAATATCCCTATCGGCAATAGGCCGAAAAGCACAATCTGACCTGACAGTCTTCAGCCAACAGCCTGTATGACTGTTGAGTTAGCTCCACATAAGTTACTGGAGATGCGTTAACCACTGCTCGGGAAATTGAGATTTCCCTTCTTCAGATAGCAAAGTCAAAGACTATAGACCAGAATAACTTGACTGTCACGCCCCACATCATAAAGGGTCCTCGACGTTTTCTGTGATTTGATATAGCCATATATCAAATCACAGAAAACGTCGAGGACCCAAAAACTTTTCTGGAGGGTAAATAGATGATCTCTATCTTAGAGAGAAAGCATGCCATATTAGTCACAGAGTTTGACCGTTATGTGGTGGAGCATCCTGAATTTGCGGTCAACATACCGCGAAATGCCCAGATTGTCCTTCAGGTTGAAGGAGATGAACAATATAACGAGTGGAGCATGCAATTAGCCGAGAGGCAAAGAGAGCCAGATCAAAGGGTCGTTTATGTGAAAGTAAAGGGCCTCAAACCGGCTAAATCAAGACTCCTTAGACCCGAAGTTGCTGTAGCCTTAGAAGGGTGGAGGTGAAATGGGGGACAGGCCACAAGCTGGGATATCTCCTCAATCTGGAGGAATTACAGGTTATAGATATCTGCCTTATATAATCTCAGATTATCAGGATTGGTGAACCACTCAACTGACTCTGCAAGGCCCTTTTTGAATCCTTCCCGCATGGCATAGAGAGGTTCCCAGTCCGTAAGTTCCCTGGCTTTGGTGTTATCCGCCCAGAGTCTTTCCACCTCACTTTTGTCCGGGCGAATACGTTGATCATCAGTTTGGATCTCTATTTGGGTATTCATGATTTCAGCGATCAAATTCACCGTATCCCCGATGGATATTTCGAAGTTGCTTCCTATATTTATGACTTCACCTAATGATCTGTCCGATTCGGCCACCATCAGGAAACCACGAACGATGTCCAAAGATTGACTTTACTATTAGTACATATTAAAATGTACACAATCATATAGGGGGGTGATCAATAAATGGAAATCAATGCCGCAAAATTCCGGACAAATTGTTTTAAGATCCTTGACCAGGTCAAGGTAACACATAAAGAGGTGGTTATTACCAAACGAGGCAAGCCGATTGCGAAGCTGGTGCACTTTGCGCGGCAGAACGAAAAAGATCCTCTCCTCGGAAGCATGGAAGGTCTTGTTGAAACTATTGGAGATTTAACCGAACCGGTCATTGATCCTGACGCATGGGAACTTGATTAAGTTATGATTCTACTGGATACGCACACCTGGATATGGGCGCATAGCGCAACGAAGCTGCTGTCCGATAATGTCAAAAGATTGATTAAAAAGACGCAAACCGATCAACGCGCCATTGCCTCGATTTCCATATGGGAATTTGCAATGATGGTGACCAAAGGGCACATAAATGTAAAAATTGATCCGAAGCGCTGGCTAAACGATGCTATTGGGAACAGCGGTTTACGGGTAATTGAGTTAACGCCTGAAATAGCGATGGAGTCATGCAATCTTCCTGGCAGTTTCCATAAAGACCCGGCAGATCGAATCATTGTAGCCACTGCAAGAACTCATAATTTAACGCTTTTGACAAAGGATAGAAAAATTATAGAATATCCACATGTACAAGCTGTCTGGTAAGAATGAACCGTAAGAATGCCCTCCGTGTCTTCTCCAAACCAATAGGTCCCCAGCTCATTAAACTAACTCGGTCCCCTAAATTCCGCATAATTTCTCGCGCAAAGACGCAAAAACGCCAAGATTATTCCTCTTTCCCTTTGCGCCTTGGCGTCTTTGAGCGAGAATTATTCAATCCTTTATCTTATATGAAGATTTGAAAGATTCTGCCCGGTTCAGATAACCTGTCAGGCACGCTCTGCACGACGTCCCCCTTTCCGACAAGTTCCGAAACGTCACACCCCTCGCTCAGAGTTAAGCGAATCCAGGGAACAAAGAATCGGCGGGAGGGATCAATTGCCATGAAATATCGTTTCACTTTTCAATTTCTTGAAAACGGATTGATTTTTCGAGCAATCGGAACTCACGATATTCTTGACGGGGAATCTCAATAAGGCCACAGCCCCGCCTTGTCTGTGGCTAATTTAAATTGCCAACGCCCCCCACGTCAAATACAGGCTAATTTCGATTGACAATCTTGTTTAGCCCTGCTTATATTGATTATAAGACCACCGTTTTTTAGGAGACGAGAGAAGACATGCTCAGTATCGAGGTAAAGAACAGGATAAGACAAATGAATCCTTGGGTAACCAATCCCAAGAAGGCCGCGGAAATCATTGATAGATTTCTTCCGCTTGAATATGTACAGCGGGATATGGAACATACTGTTGTCCGGAGTAATCGGACATTGTTGGTTGTCGGCCCTCGGCAGTCGGGAAAATCGACACTGGCTTGGCATCTCCTCCGCCAGTTCGCCCCGGATATTCTGTTTCTCAACATGGAAGATCCACTACTGCGGATGGGGTGTACTTCTCATGTTGATTTTGCAGAACATCTGCGGGAAGACTATCCATTTATCAGAGTGATCTTTGTGGATGAAATCCAGCACATGGAAGAGGCGGGACTTTTTATCAAAGGCCTCGTAGACAGTAAACTGAATATTCCCATCCTGGTCACTGGATCATCCTCGTTTCATCTGACAAGCAGAACCAGAGAATCACTGGCCGGAAGAGCCACCCGGCGACAACTATTGCCGTTCAGCATGCGAGAGTTAGTGACCCATACCAATCCGCCAAATCCTGTGGCCGCAAGGCATATTTGTGAACAAATTGTTGCCCATCAACTTGTATTGGGAAGTTATCCTGCCGTTTATCTCGCGGCAGACTATGCTGAAAAAGTGATGCTGCTGAACGATCTTGTAGAAGCGCTCATACTCCGGGACGCCTCTGATTTGTTCAAAATTAAGCGAGTGGACGCCTTCCGGAAATTGTTAGCTCTGTTAGCCGGACAAATCGGCAACCTGGTAAATTTCTCAGAGTTGGCTTCCATCTGCAACGTGGACGTGGGTACCATCAATGCCTACATCGAGATTTTGGAGGAGAGCCACATAGTAAAAAAAGCCTACCCGTTTGCCGGCGGGAAGCGCCGTGAAATTACCGGAGCGCCAAAGCTGTTTTTTATAGACAATGGTATTCGAAACCAATTACTGAATAATTTCTCACGCGAATTAGAGTTGAGAACAGACAGAGGTCAACTGCTTGAAAACTGGGCCCTTACGGAAATCTACAAGGCGCTCCCGCTACAAAGTTCGTTAAAGTTCTGGCGGAGTAAGGCCGGAGCTGAGGTTGACTTCGTAATAGAACACGCCGGAGAAATCTATGGTCTGGAAGTCAAATATTCCTCACTTAAGCAGGCCAAGCTTAATAGGTCTGCCCGAAGCTTTATCGAAGCATATGTGCCGAAGGAATTCAGCGTGTTGAATATGGCTCTGGAACAGACAGTTGAGCTTGCAGGTATGGACGTACGTTTCATAACACCGTGCGGATTATCGCAGTGGCTTGCCGGTACTTTTCAATAAAACAAAGGGGTCGGCCCTCGAAAATAGAAATTAGCCGTCCACCTGACTCCCTATCTTCCTGTTCGGGGGCTAATGGGGGTCGTACTGGATCTGGAGGTGGCAGAAGTAACTAAAGCCCTTTTGCCATATTCCCTCGAACTTGAGTCATCCAGGCCCACGAGAATCTGCTATCTGTGTCGGTATGCGTGAGTCTGCGGCCAACTCTCCTTTTTTCGCTTATTTTTTCTGTTTGACAATCACTTTTTTATATATCATTATTATATATATTATAATATATAACACCTGGAGTTTGTACAATGAAAAAACTCAAAAAAATACCTGTTCAGGTCTATTTGGATCCGGAACAGCAAAAAATTATTGGTTTTTTGTCCAAGACCAGCGGAAAGTCCAAGGCTGCCATTATCCGCTCATGTATCTCTAATTTTATCGCCGGACTTCCGCTGGAAAAAGATCCGGCCCTCAACATCATAAATCTTGGAGCCTCTGGGAAAAAAGACATCGCTGAAAAGCATGATGACTATTTGGTTTCATTGGAAAAATAGAGTATTACATGGACCATAATACGTTATTTGTTGATACAGGCGCCTGGTATGCTTTGGCAGACAGTTCTGATCAACACCACGATAAGGCTGTCAAGATCTATCCCGAGCTGCTTGGCAACTATCACCCTCTAAAAACAACAAACCTTATCGTCGCTGAAACACATATCTTGATACGTCGCTGTATTGGATATCAGGCGGCCATCGCCTTTCTGGAAAACATCGCATCGAGTCCACGGGTTGTCAAAATCTATTCTGACAATATGCTTGAAGAAAAAGCGGAATCAATATTACGGCAATATCAAGATCAAGATTTCAGTTATACAGATGCGGTGAGCTTTGTTGTCATGAAACAATATGGAATTACAGAGGCCTTCTCCTTTGACAAACATTTTGTGACAGCAGGCTTCACACTAATTCCATAAAAGGAAAGCAAAAGCAAAGGGGTCAGCCCTCGAAAATAGAAATTAGCCGTCCACCTGACACTCCTTTTTCTGTCCCAGAAGAGCGTACTCGGTACATGTGATCTATAGAACGCTGTTTCGGAATGAACATACGGATTCCCTTTTTTCAGCTCAAGCTTTGGTGCCTGTAAATGAATGGATACTTTTACCTTCTATAGCATATTCTTTAATCATTTCCACAAGAATTGCTGTAACCTCCTCTGTTTCATCTGCAATCTTAAAGATACTTTCCCATTGTTCTATGCCTGCGGCCACTTCATCTGGAGAGAGCGGTTTTTCTACAATTCCGGTTCTTGTCATAACAACCGCATATTCCCTCAATACCTGCCTTGAAATCCATAATTCACTTTTACCTGCCACCTCCTTAAAATTTTCCGCAGATCTAAGATGAAAAGGCGAATCCTCATTAGCTAAGTCAAGCTAAAATATTTCTTTTTTAAAAACAGCTAGTTAAACATTTGGATGTCTAACAAGCGCAAGTTTCCTGTTGGGCCTGTAACAGCCCCTGCAAAAGGTCCGGCGGAACTCTCACCTATAGCGAATCCTGGACCTAACCGTTATCAGTATCCGGCGTGCTTTGTTTCAAGCCGCCTATCATCCCTGCCTGTGCGTGAACGCACGCAGACAGGCCTTATCCGGATTCCAGAATTCAGTGAGAGGCCCATGATTCTCCCCCACGAGGTCCTTGAGCGGCCTCAACATAGTTGCTCGGGCTCTCTCGCCGAATAGCTCTATTTTTTATCTTTTGTAATTCCGGATTAAAAGGCTCCTTTTTCTTCATATATATCTTAAATAGAAATACTCCATGAATACCATAATGAAAAATATAGCAGGTTCAGCGCATTCCGCAGGGAGGTAAAATCAGTTGTTATGCATTCAGGCCCGCTGAAAAAATCAGGTTTTTTGACATAAATCAACTTCAGTCCCTCATCCTTGGATCCAGGGCATCTCTCAGCCCTTCTCCCAACAGATTGTACCCGAGTACGGTCACGAGGATTGCCAGGCCCGGGAACATCGAAAGCCACCAGGCTATCTCCAGGTTGTCCTTGCCTTCAGTAAGCATATTGCCCCAGCTTGGTGTAGGAGGCTGCACTCCGATTCCGAGAAAACTAAGGGCGCTCTCGGTGAGAATTGCCCCGCCGACTCCAAGCGTGGCTGCCACAAGGATCGGAGCCACTGCATTCGGTAAGATATGTGAAAAAACTATCCTTGTATTGGAGGCACCTGATATCCTGGCTGCCAACACGAAATCGCGCTGCCTGAGGCTCAGGAATTCCGCCCTTACGAGCCGGGCCACCCCCATCCAGCTTGTGAGACCTATCACCACCATGATGTTCAAAATTGATGGCTCAAGAAAGGCGATAACGGCCATTATGAGAAAAATAGTGGGAAAGCAGAGTACTATGTCCACAAAACGCATTATCAGCCCGTCTATCCACTTGCCGTAAAATCCGGCCAAGGACCCGAGGATAGTGCCAATGACTGTTGAAATCCCGACAGCTACAATCCCAACCAGCAGCGATATTCTCGCTCCATAGATAAGCCTTGAAAGACAGTCCCTGCCGAGTGAGTCCGTACCAAATGGATGGGACTTTGAAGGTGACTCAAGAATGTGCCAGGTATCTATTGCCTGCGGGTCATAGGGGGCAAGCCAGGGGGCGGAAAGGGCAACGAGACAGAGAAGCCCGACTATTAGAAGTCCTGCCACTGCCAAAGGATTTTTTGCCAGCCGGCCCATCAATCCCTCAATCCTCCATATGAATGCCTGTACGGATTCTCGGGTCTGCCAGGGCATAGCCGATATCGGCCAACTGGTTTCCGAGTAATGTCAGTATGGATACTATGACCAGGTTCCCCATGAGCAGGGGATAGTCCCTGGCCATAACGCTGGTCCACATGAGCTGACCTACTCCCGGTATTGCAAAGATGGATTCAAAGATCACGCTGCCACCGATGAGGCCCGGGATAGAAAGACCCAGGATGGTTATTAAGGGCAGGAGGGCGTTTCTCAGGGCATGCCGGTAGATCACCTTTCTCTCCGGCAGACCCTTTGCCCTTGCAGTAGTGATATAGTCCTGCCTTAAGACCTCAAGCATTGAGGATCTGGTATAGCGTGACAGTCCTGCAAGTCCACCCAGAGCAGATACCAGCACCGGCAGTATTAGGTGACGGCACCAGTCCAGCAGCTTTTCCCAAACCGGCATCTGTTCATACCCCATAAGGCTGTGAAGACCTGAGATGGGCAGCCACCCCAGATGCACTCCAAAGTAGAGCATAAGGAGCAGGGCCACCCAGAAAGCCGGGGCGGCATAGGCAATAAAGACAAAGACCGCGCTGACCTGGTCAAACATGCTGTTATGGCGCACGGCAGCAGCCACACCCAGGGGGACAGCAACTACAAGTATCAAGCCTATTGCCAGGACGTTTATGAGCAGCGTAACCGGTAGCCGTTCCTTGATTTTGTCCCAAACGGGTCTCCTGTCCGGGGCAAAGGACCGCCCCAGATCCAGCACGGCAAGTCCCTTAAGCCATTGCCAGTACTGTATGTGCAAAGGCCGGTCCAGGCCGTACTGGGCCCTCAGACGCTCCCTCATCTCAGGGGTCATCTTGGGATTAAAGTCGGCCTGCAGGCTCATGGGCTCTCCAGGGGCCAGGTGCATCACCATAAAAGATATGAGGGTTATGCCCAGAAAGGTGGGCACAAGGATAATGATTTTTTTGAGTAAATACGAGAACATTGCCATATCAGAAAACGATCATATTAAACATCCGGATAATCCATTAATAGACACGATGGCGGTCCGACTCCTTCCGGCCAGGAATAACCTGTCGAGTTCCCTGGCCGACTGTTCTGCTGATCCATCTTTATAATTTATTTGTTGCAATATCGTCAATTTTTCCGGTACAGCCGTTGATTGCACCGCAACAGGTGGCTCAATAAAATGTTGTGCGCAAAGTCGATGACTCTTGACTGTCTCTGCATCTATTGGTAAAAAGCGACCGGCTCTCATTTCAAAGATAACCGATAACCAGATGGTTATTTTCCTTGCAATAATCTGTTCTGCGCGCAATGCAGAAGCGGACGAAGAAATCGAAGCAACGCGGCAGACGGGGTATTTTCAGCGGAATCAGGGTCTTCTTTTATTCGCTTTTGAGAAAGAGCTTTTTCAGGTGATTACTGTTTTTCGGCCAAATAATGAAGGTGTAGAGCGTTGCTCTGATATCAAACAGGGCAGCTGGATAAATCTGGTGGCTCCTACCCCTGAGGAACTGGACAGGATCCAGAATGAACTGGGCATACTCCCGGAGTTCCTGAGATATCCGCTCGATGAGGAAGAGACATCCCGGATAGAGCGGGAGGAAGATCATTTCTTGATCATCATAAAGATCCCGGACCCGCGCCACGAAGGGGACATGGTCCGCTACGAGACCATTCCATTGGGCATCATTGTTACAGGCCGGATCATAATAACGATCTGTCTCAAGGAGACCCCGATTTTTGAAGGGCTCATGGAATCCAGATGGGCCAAACGTCTGCTCGAAGATCACGTCCGGTTTGTATTTAATATATTTCTCAGGGTGGCAAATGCCTATTTAAGACATCTCAGGCTCATAGACAGACTGACCAATGAATACGAGGAAGAGCTTCACCGGTCAGTCCGTAACAAAGAACTCCTAAAACTCTTAAACCTTGAAAAGAGTTTGGTTTACTTCAACACGAGTCTTAGGGCCAATGACTTAGTAATGGCCCGGCTTCAGAGCGGTCGTTACTTACGTGTAGACGAGGAAAACGAAGACATACTGGAAGATGCCCAGATCGAAAACCGGCAGGCCATAGAAATGGCCAAGATCTTCAGTGACATCCTGAGCGGGATGATGGATGCATTTGCCTCCATAATCTCTAACAATCTCAATATAGTAATGAAATTCTTGACCGCTGTTACCATCGTTCTCATGTTACCCACACTGGTTGCAAGTATCTACGGCATGAACATCGCCCTTCCTTTTCAAGACTCACCTTTTGCCTTTGCCCTGACAATGGGGCTGTCCTTCCTGTTATCCGGGACAACAGTATATATCTTTATCAAGAAAAGGATGTTTTAAGGAGGCGCTTCAGACTGACCCATGGACCGGACATCAGCGTCCTTCTCTGGTTTAGATCCTGAAAAAGATGCCTGGATTGCGAACTTCTATACTGAAAACCATCTTGCCTATGAGGCATTCCCCAGAGAGGTCGCTTCACCGGAACAGTTGAGATTTATGGTGCTGCTGGATGAAGAGCCCTACTATTACCCGTGTTCCGACAAAATCTTCAAGACTATTATTGAAAAAAAAGGAGGAGATCCGCTTACCTTTGCCTATATAAAGGTGTGGGAACGACTTGAGCCCCTGGTACGTTCGGTGGTGAAAGACACCTACAAGCAAAAGTTTCTGCTCAGCCTTCTGGGAATGAAGTTCAGGCGCGAGACCGCCTCGCTGGTGATGCTCCCGTCAAGACTCGAAAAAAGGCTGCTCCAGATATTCATCAGGGTCAGCGAGATTGACCGCCCGCTGGCCAAAATCAAGGAGACCAAAAATCGCAGAATATGCCAGCTCCTGAAGTCAAAGAGCTTTAAGGAGGCCTTCAATGATCCCAGTGGACTGGAACTGCAGGAAGATACCCCGCTGGATGAGGTAAGCTTTGGAATACACCTCCTGCAATTTCGCCGTCTCATGGCCCTGTCCGGCTATCCGGAACTCTGGACCAGTGAAAAACGGGTAACATCAGATGCACTCCGCTCCATGATGAAGGCTCCAATAGAAGGTTCGGGCTGGATATGGCTGAAAAACATATTCAAAGAATGGGGCCGTTCCGGAGAAAGACGGTATATGCTATGGATGGGAGTCTCTGCAGGAGAGATACTGCTTGATCTTGCCATGATACAAATCCTGATACGTATGGGAATCAATGTGATACTGTCTGTCAAAAAGGCCTTCTGCTACGACCTGATCACATTAAATGACGTAGCGGAAGATCCCTATCTTCAAGAGATGCTGTCAGGGGCGGAGATTATTGCTGATCCAAACATATCAAAGAAGGAACTGCTGGAAAAACTTAAAAGCGATAAAACATTATACGTTATCTCAGATGGGACGCAAGAACACTTTAATCCACTTCTTACATCGGTAACATTTGCCAGGGCATTCAAAGAAGCTGATATAGTAATCAGCCGCAGTGCGGAAGATGCCGAGTGCTTTGTCAGGTCACGCTTCCGGTTCACCAGAGACGCACTGTCCATGGTTTGTAAAAAACCCGGCAAACTCGTGCTCAGGGAAAAACTGCGTCATCCAAAGATCATACGTTTTTCAGAGGCGGATCTGAGGACCAAGGCCGCAGCCATGATCAACGATCTGAGGACAAAAAAGCGCCTGGGCAAGACCATAGTATTCTACAGCGCTATTGTTGGAAGCATACCGCACCAGCTGGAGACTGCAAAAAAGATACTTAAAGTGTTTGTGGATTACCTTCGCGAGAGGCAGGAAGGGGTGGTAGTGATAAACCCGGCTGAACACTTTGAGCCAGGCATGGACGCCGATGATATTATGTATATGTGGGAGATTGTGCAGAGGAGCGGGCTGATAGACACATGGAGGTTCCAGACCGTAGACGACATTGAAAAGGCCTTTGAGCTCATGGATGAAAAGATACCGCCCGAGTGGATAGGGAAAGACGCTACTTACAGCACCGGCTGTACGATGGAGATGAAGATAGCCCTTGAGGTCCAAAAGGAACACCCTGAGATGCAGATTATCGGCCCGCCATGGGAGAAGTTCCTGAGGAGAAAGGAATATGGTGTAGGAAAATTATATGACAGGGCCCTCGGAGATATATGAAAAAGGTTTCCCATCACCCACGGCAGCTATACTTTGATGATAATTCACTGGCTTTAAGCCTTTATGGAGAACAGGGGAGAAATCTCAAGATCATCGAAGATCTCTTAAAGGTCACCATACATGTCAAAGGAAACCAGATCACCATCACGGGTGATCCTATAGGAGCGGACCTTGCGAACCGTACCTGCTCCCAGCTTTATGAACTCATCAAACAGGGCTACCCGCTCCATTCAAATGACGTGGAGTTTGCTATCCGAATCCTCAGCTCAGATCCAAGGGCTCACCTCAGAGATATTTTTCTGGACAACCTGTGCGTAAATTCCGGAAAGAGACTCGTCACGCCGAAGAGCCTGGCACAAAAGCTTTACGTTGAGGCCATGCGGACAAACGACATAGTCTTTGGAATCGGCCCCGCCGGGACCGGCAAGACTTATCTGGCCATGGCCATGGCCGTCTCGGCCCTTATCAAGGAAAAGGTGGCCAGAATTATACTGGCAAGGCCGGCCGTTGAAGCCGGAGAGAAGCTCGGCTTTCTGCCAGGCGACCTTGCGGAAAAGGTGAATCCTTACCTGAGGCCGCTTTATGATGCCCTGTACGATATGCTCTCCTTTGAAAAGGTCTCGCGGCTTCTGGACCGCGGGGTCATCGAGATCGCTCCGCTTGCCTTCATGCGGGGCAGGACATTGAACGATGCCTTTACTATCCTGGATGAGGCCCAAAACACCACGTCTGAACAGATGAAGATGTTTCTCACCAGGTTGGGTTACGACTCAAAGGCTGTAATTACCGGGGATATCACGCAGATTGACCTCCCGGAAAAGCGCGGATCCGGTCTCCTGGAGGCAAGGGATATCCTGCAAGGCATAGATGGCATAGCTTTTATTAATTTCTCCAAACAGGACGTAGTAAGACATAGGCTTGTGCGACGGATTATCCAGGCCTATGAAGAAGAAGGGCAAAGAGTTGAGTGACAGTCCTGATCAGGCAAACATATTCAAAATTACTGCCCCTGATCCGCTTCAGGCGTGCGGCTGAAATACTCTTGAGGTCCATCGAACGACCTGACGCAGAGCTCAGCATCCTTCTTGTAGATGATGCCGAGATGGCGCGCCTCAATAAGCTATGGTTGAAAAGGCCCTGCCCTACCAATGTCATTTCATTCGGGCAGCAGGGAGCAGATCTCCCGCAGCCCGGGAATGACCTGCTTGGCGATATAGTAATATCAATAGATACTGCAAGGCGCGAGGCCGCGAATGCGGGCATTAACCTGGAGCAGAGACTTGAGGCGTTATTGATACACGGCCTTCTTCATCTCCTGGGAGAAGATCACGAATTGGGCCAGGCTGAGGCAGAACGCATGACACGTATGGAGCAGGCATTATCAGACACTTTGTATAAGGAGAAAACAATGGCGGATCTCTGTATCAATGTTGACCACGTAGCTACAATCAGGCAGGCAAGAGGAATCACGGAACCGGACCCGGTTACTGCCGCCGGAATAGTTGAGATCGCAGGCGCCGACGGTATCGTCGTCCACCTGCGGGAAGATCGCCGTCATATCCAGGACAGGGATGTCAGGTTACTCAGGCAGACCGTAAAGACAAGGCTTACTTTGGAAATGGCCGCGACAGATGAAATGATAGGAATAGCCGTTGATATTAAGCCCGACATAGTCACCCTCGTGCCGGAAAATCGTGAAGAGATCACGACAGAGGGAGGACTGGATGTAGTAAATCTTGAAAAACACCTGGACAAAGCTGTAACCCGGCTGCACGATGCAGGCATACCGGTTAGCCTTTTTGTTGATCCGGAGCAAAAGCAGATTGAGGCGGCAAAACAGACAGGAGCGGATTGCATAGAAATCCATACCGGACGATACGCGGATGCCCCTTCCTCGGAGACTGAAGACAGGGAATTCGGACAAATAGTAACTATGGCAAGAGCAGCCGGCGACCTGGGTCTTCGTGTCCACGCAGGTCACGGGCTTAACTATCGCAATACCGCAAGGCTTGCGGCAGTGAGTGAGATACAGGAGTTCAGTATAGGGCACGCCGTAATATCACGTGCCGTTTTTGTGGGAATGGAAAGGGCTGTAAGGGAGATGCTTTCTCTGGTCAAAAAAGGTTATTTAGAGTGATTTAATGATCATAGGCTTAGGAATAGACCTGGTTCATATCCCAAGGGTCGAAAGGGCTGTTAACCGTTGGGGCGAGAGATTTCTATCCAGGGTATTTACCAGTGAAGAATGCTCCTACTGTCTGAGGCACAAAAAACCGGCCCAGAACCTCGCACTCCGTTTTGCCGCAAAAGAGGCCTGCTCCAAGGCCCTGGGCACAGGTATGAGATCCGGGGTGACCTGGCGTCAGATAGCTGTTACCCATGAGCCTTCCGGGAGGCCCGTACTGCGCCTTTCCGGCCCGACATTAAAAAAGGCAACGGACATGGGAGCCGGCGCATGGCATGTCAGCCTTTCGCATGAAGGAGAATATGCCACTGCGGTGGTGATACTTACTGCTTAAATTAGTGTAAGCGTTCACGGAACGTTGAAATTAGAAATTGGAAATCCGGCCTTCATGCTTTTGTTTCATCTTTCCCAAATTTCTAATTTCCAATTTCAAATTTCAAATTACGCCAGACCAAGCCACAGCCAGATTGCTTCAAGCAGGAGTTGAACACCCTCTCCTGTGCGGGCGGAAATAATCAGGGGTTTGTCAATAAATCCGGGAAGCCGGCGGCGGATAGCCTGTATCTGCCCCTGTCTTTTGGGTTGAGAGATCTTATCCGCCTTGTTCAGGACTAACCAGACATGCCTTCCCAGGGCATGCAGATAGTCCAAGAGGTCCAGGTCCAGCTGATCCGGTACCCGCCTCATGTCAAATATGCACACCACTCCGCTGAGAGGCTTTCTGGTCTCGATATAGCCCTCTACCAGCCTGTGCCACTTACTCTGTACGTGTTTCGGGGCCTTTGCGTACCCGTAGCCCGGCAGGTCGACGAAGTAGACGGAATCATTGACAAGAAAGAAGTTCAGGGACCGGGTGAAACCGGGCCTCGAGCTGACCTTTACAAGATTGTGCCTCCCCAGGATACGATTCAGGAGAGATGACTTCCCTGCATTGGATCGGCCTGCAAAGGCCACTTCCGGCAAACCGGTTAATGGAAATTGTGAAGGCTTGAAAACGCTCGTAACAAAAGCAGCCTTGGTAATTCTGGCCGTCACCGGATCTAAAGGACTTTGTTGAGGGAATGTTCTATGATTCCCTGGGCACCTGCAGCCATAAGCCGTGGAATAAGCTCCCTGACCTCGGCTTCGTTTATTACAGTCTCCACGGAGCACCACTCCTGCTTATACAGCGTAGAAACCGTTGGGGCATTGAGGCTGGGCAGTATATCCACTACCGGCTGCAGCTTTTCCTTGGGAACATTCATCTTGAGCACCACGAGACGATCCGCCCGCAACGCACTCTGCAGGAGCATGGATATCTGTTCGATCTTCTTCCTTTTCCAGGGATCTTCCCAGGCCGGCTTGTTGGCTATCAACTGGGGATTCGACTGCATCAGCTCTTCTATAATCACCAGGCCGTGGGCCTTGATGGTGCTCCCGGTCTCTGTTACCTCAACAATGGCATCTGCAAGCCCGGAGGCAATCTTGCCCTCTGTGGCCCCCCATGAGAACTCAACACTTACGTCTACTCCCCGTTCTGAAAAATAACGCTTCGAGAAGTTGACAAGCTCTGTGGCTATCTTCTTGCCCTCAAGGTCCTTGACAGAACGATAAGGAGAATCCGCCGGTACTGCCAGGACCCATCGGGCACGGCGTCTGCTTACCTTGGAGTATATCAGGTCTGCTACAACTATTACATCCGAGTCATTCTCCAGGATCCAATCGCGGCCTGTAATGCCGACATCCAGGATTTCCTGCTCAACATAACGGGACATCTCCTGGGCCCTGCAGATGCTGCAGGCGATACCGGGATCATCTATACTGGGAAAATAGCTCCTGTGGTGGACATCTATACGCCACCCTGATTTTGCAAAGAGCTCAATTGTTGCCTTTTCAAGACTTCCTTTCGGGATACCCAGCTTAAGTTGGTTCACTTTTTGTAAATCTCCTTGGGATCAAAAACAGGTTCTCCGATAATGACCAGGGATTCTCCGCGGACTTCCCGGTAAAAGCAGCTCCTGTAACCTTTATGGCAGGCCGCACCACCCAATTGTTCCACCTTTACAAGTATTGTATCCAGATCACAGTCCGCATAGGCGGCCTTCAGTAACTGAACATGGCCGGAGGACTCGCCCTTGAGCCACAATTTGTCCCTTGTACGGCTCCAGTAATGGACCTTGCCTGTCTCCAGAGTCTTTTCCCATGCCTGCCTGTTCATATAGGCCAGCATGAGCACTTCACCCGTCTCATGGTCCTGGGCTATCACCGGGAGCAGGCCATTTCCCTTGTCAAAGCAGAGATCTTTTGCATTTGCCATGAAGCGGATTTTTAATGGTCAGGGATAGCTATGTCAAGAAGAGTTGAATATATTTGCGGATAATCACCTCATGTAGATCGGTAATACTTGATACGCCGAAGCCTCCCCTGTATATAAAAAATAGAGGAATACGGCAATATCGGGCCAAAACATTATTGACACAACCGCTTTTTAAAAGCTAACCTCTGTATCACATGCAGACACAAACAAGGCATAAAAGATGAAGATGAAATCGACGACCAGAATTTCTGAAAGGTCCTTTGAGGATCTCCTGGATGAATCGGTCCGGCTGCATGGGCATTTGTGCGCCGGCCAGGTCCTTGGCGTGCGCCTCGCCGTCCTTGGATTGCGCCTCCTGGGTATAGATGATCCAAGGGGGCAGGACCGCAGATCTTTCATGGTCTATGTGGAAATTGACCGGTGTGCCAGCGATGCCATACAATCTGTTACCGGATGCTCCCTTGGCAAACGCTCTTTGAGATGGGTGGACTATGGGATAATGGCAGCGACTTTTGTGCACCTGAAGACCGGTAAGGCCTACAGGATAATTGCGAGAGAAGAGTCAAGAGAGCTTTCGCGGAAGTACTGCCCGGAAATAGAAGACAAGTACAGGCGTCAATTACAGGCCTATAAGCTGATGAATGATGATGAGCTCTTCAAGGTTCAGGAGGTCGAAGTAGAAGTGCCTGCCTCTGACCTGCCGGGAAGACCTATCAGAAGGGTGCGCTGTGAGTCCTGTGGTGACTACGTGCAGGACTGCAGGGAAGTAGAGAAAGACGGCAAAATATTATGTCGAGCCTGCGCGCACGGTGCCTACTATAAAGTTTTGCAGGCAGTTTAAAGGTAGTTCATGGCCCTAAAAACGGTTCCTGTGACAGAGGCAGCGGGGATGGTCCTTCCCCATGACATGACCGAGATAATCCCTGGGGAGAAAAAGGGTCCCACCTTCAAGAAAGGTCATGTGATCAAGGACAGCGACATACCCCATTTGCAGCGCATGGGGAAAAATCACATTTACGTGCTGGAGCTTTCAGGGGATGAACTGCATGAAGATGAAGCAGCGCTCGCCATGGCACAGGCCATAGCCGGCCCTGGCATTGAATATGACAGCCAGCCGTCTGAAGGCAAGGTGGGTTTCCGCGCAGAGGCAGAAGGCCTGTTGCGGGTAGACCGCCGGCGCTTGCTGGCCCTTAACCTCCTTGGAGAGGTAATGCTTACCACCTGGCATGACAACACGGTGGTCAAAAAGGGAGATCTTGTGGCCGCAGGAAGGGCGATACCGCTTGTGGTGCCGAGGCAGGTAGTGGATGAGGCGGTATCAATCGCATCAAATGCCGGCGGGCTCATCCGGGTCCTTCCCTGGAAGATCAGGAGGGGTGCCGTTTTAGTTACCGGTCAAGAGGTATTTGAAGGTCGAATAAAAGACGCCTTCGGCCCAATAATGAAGGAAAAACTCAAGGACTACGGCGTCGATGTGTTATCATATTCTCTGGTCCCGGACGATGCCGGAATGATCCTGGAAGAGATAAAAAAGGTCCTTGGCATGGGGACCGAATTGATTTTATGCACAGGCGGGATGTCAGTTGACCCGGATGACGTGACCCGTAAGGCAATCGAGAAGGCCGGCGCAACGGACATAGTGTATGGAAGTCCGGTTTTACCCGGGGCCATGTTTCTGGTGAGCCGTATCGGGGATGTGCCCGTCCTGGGGATTCCGGCCTGTGCCATGTATTTCCGCACCACCGTATTGGATCTGGTGCTTCCCAGGGTATTGGCCGGAGAACGCATAGACCGGGGAAAGATTGCGGCTTTGGGCCACGGCGGACTGTGTCTTAACTGTAAGAGGTGTAGTTATCCGCTGTGCCCCTTTGGCAAAGGCTGAAAAATTGAGGATCTGAATCATGATTATACTAAGCAATTTTATGCATTCCCTTGCTACTGTTATTGATATCGTTCTTAATCTTTATATGTGGATATTGATTGCCAGAGCCATCTTGTCCTGGGTCAACCCTGATCCCTATAATCCCATAGTAAGATTTCTGTATAGTATAACCGAACCCTTAATGTACCGTGTCCAGCGTATACTGCCTTTACAGTTTGGGGGTATAGATTTAACCCCTATGGCGATCATTATCGCAATAATCTTTTTGCGCAGTTTTCTTGTATCAACGCTCCATCAGTTGGCCTATCAGATTTCTTAGAGGTGTTATATGAGTATCTCTCCGAACGAAATACTTGAAAAGGAATTCCGTGCCAGGTTCCGGGGTTACGACCCTGATGAAGTAGACTCTTTTCTTGAGGAAATAAGTGAGATCATGACCTCCCTGATCAGGGAGAAAAATGCCATGAAGGACCAGTTGGTCGGCTATGAGGCCCAGTTAGCGGACCTGAAAAAGAGAGAAGAAGAATTCAGAGAGGCCCTGACCTCGGCCCATAAGTTATCAGAGAAAATGAAGTCGCAGGCCGAAAAAGACGCTGAGCTGGTGCTTGAGAAGGCAAAACTGGAGGCAGAGCGCATAGTCGCTGATGCCCATCAGGAGGCAGTTCAATTGGAGGAACGAATATTAGGGCTCAGGCGAATCCAGAGGGAAGCCACGTATAAAATACGCTCTGTTCTCGAGAGCTATCTGAGGATTATAGACGAAGAGGCCCTGCCACCCGAGGAGATCGATCAGGCAATAAACCTTGCATCATCTGAAATGAGAGCCGTTCAGGAGATTCCGGATGACCTGTCTGAAGGGATGAATACCGTTACCAGTAGTGCAGAAGGGGCGACCGGGGAAGACAGGTCTTTCCCGGCTGATAGTCTGGAGAAATCCGCCGATGAAGAGGAACAAGGGTCTGATTCCCCGGAGAAGTGACCGGGCCTGGATCCTGTACTGGAACGAGCCGTACCTCAGCAGCCGGAAGTTCAAAGTTTCCGAGCAGCAGATAAACGGATCTTGACAATCACCAAGAAGCAGGTCATAAAGATATATATCTATAGTTTACATAACCTTAATCGAACTTTTTTAAACGTATTTACCTGAAGGAAAAACGACAGATGTATCACCCTTTTGCCGGAAAACAGATTGCCGATTTAGTCCTGTGGTGGTGGCAGTGGCACATAGGGAGAGTGCGCGTCTGCTCCTTTTAGGCTTATACCTTAAGGGCAAGGGCAAAAGGCCGTGGACACGCAAAGATGTTCACGGCCTTTTTATTTTGGCCCCTGGGATCAAACCCTGAACGGTGAACTTTGAACTTTTGAACCTATACAAGGACAAGATATCATGATCACTCCGGATCTGACCCTGTTCAAATCGCTGGTGGCTGAAGGCGCTAATATCATACCGGTATGGAAAGAGATAGCAGTCGATTTTGACACTCCGGTATCTCTCTTCGCAAAGCTCGGGGAGAATAGTTACTCGTTCCTGCTGGAGAGTCTTGAAGGCGGGGAGAAGTGGGGAAGGTACAGCTTTATCGGATTCAGACCCTTTATGATCTTCGGTTGCAAGGGGAATGATATCTTCACGGAGATTGAAGGCAAGCGCAAAATCATATCCGCCGCCAATCCGCTCACTGCCATGAGAGAAATAATGGCACGATTCTCACCGGCAGAGGTCCGGGGTCTCCCCCGATTCTATGGAGGGGCTGTTGGATACATGGGATATGACATGGTTCGTTTCATGGAACGTCTGCCGGAAAATCTTCCAGATACTGCAGGGTTCAATGATGCAGTATTCATGTTTCCCGAGCTCCTGCTTGTTTATGACAATATCAAGCAGACGCTCAAGATCATTGCATGCCTCAGGGTGGAACAGGATGACAAAGCGGAATCTGTATATCTGAAAGGGAAAGGCGCTATAAAAGACGTAATCCGTCGCATACGACACGGATTGGATTACCCCGCGCCGCATGAAAATCCCGTTCCTGCCACCAGCCTGAACCCGGAGGTCCCCCAAGAGCGGTTTGAGGACATTGTACGCAGGGCAAAGGAATACATCCGGGCAGGAGATATAATCCAGGTAGTGCTTTCTCAACGCTTCTCAGGCAAGAATCTTATCCCCACCTTTGACCTGTACCGTGCCCTTAGAAGGATAAATCCATCGCCTTATCTCTATTACCTGCATCTGGATGACGAGGTGCTCATTGGTTCTTCACCCGAGATCTTGGTCAGGCTGACAGGCGATAAGATTGAATTGAGGCCTATTGCAGGCACCAGGCCAAGGGGTAAGAATAAAAAGGAGGACATGCGCCTTGAAAAGGAGCTTCTTGCTGACCCTAAGGAAAGGGCGGAACACCTGATGCTGCTCGACCTCGGCAGAAATGATGCCGGCAGGGTCGCCAGGATGGGGAGCGTAAAGGTTGAAGATCTTATGACTGTGGAACGTTATTCCCATGTCATGCACATTGTTACAGGTGTTACAGGAGAACTGATGCCCGGAAAGGATATGTTTGACGTACTGCAGGCCTGTTTCCCTGCTGGTACCGTGTCGGGCGCACCAAAAATCAGGGCCATGGAGATAATAGAGGAACTCGAACACGCCAGGCGGGGACCCTATGCAGGTGCAGTGGGATACCTCGGTTTTTCAGGCAACATGGATCTTGCTATTACTATTCGTACCCTCTGCCAAAAAAAGGATATGCTTTACCTGCAGGCCGGAGCCGGTATAGTTGCTGACTCAGATCCCGCTTTTGAGTGGGAGGAGACCATCAGCAAGGGACAGGCCCTCATGCGGGCCATCCACGTCGCCCATAAGGAACTGTCACAATGAGTACCTTGCACTGAAGGACCTTAACCATGCTTCTAATTATCGACAACTACGATTCTTTTACTTACAATCTCGTCCAGGCCCTGGGGATGCTGGGGGCGGATATCAAGGTCGTAAGAAATGACAAGGCCACTGTGGAAGAGATGGCCTCCTGGAAACCAGGGCAACTCCTTGTCTCTCCCGGTCCCTGCACACCCAGCGAGGCAGGCGTATCAGTAGCTGCCATACGTTACTTTGCGGGGAAGATCCCGGTCCTGGGCGTATGCCTCGGCCACCAGTCCATAGGTGTTGCCTTTGGAGGCAAAATAATCAGGGCGGAAAGGCTTATGCACGGCAAGACCTCAATGATCAGACACGATGGAAGGGGCGTATATCGCGGCCTGCCGAATCCCTTCGAGGCCATGAGGTATCATTCTCTCCTTGTGGATAAGGCGACTCTTCCGGAATGTCTCATGGTCACGGCCTTGTCGGAGCAGGACGAGCTTATGGGCTTCAGGCACAGGGAGTTCCCAGTGGAGGGAGTACAGTTCCACCCGGAATCCATCATGACTCCCGAGGGAATCGATCTCATGAGAAATTTTCTGGAAACCAGGGTATAGAAGTGCAGAATTTGAGGTATAAGCGCCCAAAAAAATGAACATCGAATGTTGAATGGGAAAAGATAAAGAAACAGGCTTAATTAAGTTTTTCGTTTGAACCCGTTATATCCTGCCTTGAAGCGGTTACCTTTTTCCGGGTTTCAAAGCTCACTCATCGCAGACCGGAGAGGCGGTGCAATCCGGCCCGCGATCGAAACCCTGCAAAAGGCAAACCGCTCCTGCGGCAGGGCACGGACGGCAACCTTCCACAGTGGACCGCGGGTTCACCGGATATTTACTTGAAGATTGGGTGGTTGTTTTTTCATTCGATGTTGGATGTTGGATGTTCGATGTTCGATGTTCATCTTTCAAAGCGCTTATGGGGATTAAAAGGATATGGATACATTAAAAAAGGCCATCTCTGATATAGTAAGCGGAAAAGACCTCAGCCAGGCTGAGATTTCGTCGGTTATGGAAATAATTATGGATGGAGAGGCAACACCTGCCCAGATCGGAGCCCTCCTTACAGGCCTGAGGATGAAGGGTGAGACTGTAGATGAAATAACCGGCGCAGCCGAGGTCATGAGGGGAAAGGCCCTGCGTATCCATGTAAACATATCACCGGAAGAGCCGCTTGTTGACACCTGCGGGACCGGAGGCGACGGGACCCGGACCTTCAATGTATCTACAACAGCCGCCTTTGTGGTTGCAGGGGCCGGCGTCAAGGTCGCAAAGCACGGCAACCGTTCCGTGTCCAGCAGGTCAGGGAGTGCCGATGTACTTGAGGCCCTGGGTGTAAACCTGGTTCTGTCGCCGGAGGATGTGGCAAGGGCAGTGGAGGCCATAGGTATAGGTTTTATGTTCGCCCCCGCCCTTCATCCAGCCATGAAATACGCCGTAGGGCCGAGACGGGAGATAGGCATCCGCACGATATTCAATGTCCTGGGACCCCTTACAAACCCTGCCCGGGCAAATGTGCAGGTGCTCGGGGTCTACGACCCCATGCTTACAAGGCCTCTTGCAGAGGTCCTGGGGCGACTCGGCAGCAAAAGGGCCTGGGTGGTGCATGGAGAAGGAGGGCTGGACGAACTCAGCCTTTTGGGTAAAAGTATTGTGGCCCAGTGGGACAGAAGTGAAGTAAAGGAGTTCGTGATCAGACCGGAAGATGCAGGGCTTAAGCCGTGCAGGGCCGAAGACCTGAAAGGCGGAGATGTAGAAGAAAACGCCCGGATACTGAAAGACATAATCTCAGGTGTAAGGGGACCCAAGAGGGATATGGTACTCTTTAACGCCGGGGCGGCCATATATCTTGCAGACAGGGCAAAATCCCTGAGGGAAGGGGTACTCGTAGCTGCCGAGAGCATAGATTCAATGGAGGCCATGAAGAGGCTTGAGGCCTTGAAGGCCTTTGGTGCGCCCAAATGAGCATCCTGAACACAATAATTGCCAACAAAAAGGCGGAATTGAAAAAAAGGCGTCGCAGGGGATTTATACCTCCGGAACATGAAGTTGCCCCTCCGAGGGGATTCAGGAAGGCCCTGGCTTCTGATTCCGGGGTCTCCATAATTGCAGAGATCAAGAAGGCATCTCCTTCAAAAGGGCTCCTGTGTCCAGATTTCGACCCTGTAAGCATTGCGAAAGATTACCAGTCAGGAGGGGCAAAAGCGGTATCAGTCCTGACCGACGAAAGGTTCTTTCAGGGAAAACTGGAGTTTATTCCTGAAATACGAAATGAAATTGACCTTCCAATCCTGAGAAAAGACTTTATCATAGACCACTTTCAGGTTGAAGAGTCCGGGCTCTGGGGGGCGGATGCAGTCCTCCTCATTGTGGCTGCGCTTGATGGCAGCATGCTTTCAGAGCTCATGGCCCACGCAAGAGAAAGGGGGCTGGATCCTCTGGTGGAAGTCCATGACGAGAACGAGATGGAAAGGGCGCTTGCCGCAGATGCTGATTTCATCGGTGTGAATAACCGTAACCTTAAGGACTTCAGTATATCTCTTGAAGCTACTTTCAGGATAAGAAAGGCCCTGCCCTCTGAAATACCGCTGGTAAGTGAAAGCGGTATCTCAACACCTGATGATATAAAGAGGCTCCTTGATGCAGGGATTACCGCGGCACTCATAGGAGAAGCCCTGATGAAGGCCGAAGATCGCATTAAATATCTATCCGCCCTGGTTAATGCAGGAAGAATGTAGGGATTTATGGTAAAAATAAAAGTCTGCGGGCTTACTGATCCGTCAGAGGCGAAAGCAGTGGCAGAGGCCGGAGCCAACGCCATAGGACTGGTCTTTGCCAAGAGCCCCAGGCAGATATATCCGGACAGGGCCAGGGAGATTGTTCAAAATCTGCCGCCAATGGTCCAGACAGTTGGGGTCTTTGTAAATGAGTCTCCTGAAAAAATAAGGCAGATAACAGATTATTGCGGCCTGGACCTGGTGCAATTGCATGGCGAGGAAACCCCGGAAATTTGCAGAGAGCTTGCTCCAAGGGCCATAAAGGCATGGCGGATAAGGACAGAGGCCGATATTCAGGCCCTTTTGCCGTATCAGGAGGTTGTGAAAGCATTCCTGCTTGATGCCTGGTCCCCGGGAGCTCATGGCGGAACGGGCGAGACCTTTGACTGGTCCATAGCGATTGAGGCGAAAAAGGTCCTCTCAAGGCCTATTATTCTTGCAGGCGGCCTGAGACCGGAAAACGTTGCCGGGGCAGTAAAACAGGTCCGGCCCTGGGGAGTGGATGTAAGCTCGGGTGTAGAGAATGCTCCAGGGAAAAAGAATATTGGCCTGGTAGCCGAATTTATACGCAGGGCCACGTTGGATTAGAATTTATACATAAGGAAAGAATAGTGAACAAGTCAACCGATCAACCGATCAACCAGTCACCGGATAATCTGGGTCACTTTGGTGTCTATGGAGGCCGTTTTGTGCCGGAGACCCTTATGCCCGCCATTACGGAGCTGGATTCAGCATACCGGAAGGCCAAGCGGGATGCCGGATTTAAGAAGGAACTCAATCAGATCCTCAAGAATTACGTGGGGCGCCCTACCCCGCTCTTCGAGGCGAAAGGCCTTGGAGAGGCCGTAGGCGGCGGAATAAGGGTATTTCTCAAGCGTGAAGACCTCGCCCACACCGGGGCGCATAAGATCAACAACACTATCGGCCAGGTACTCCTGGCAAAACGCATGGGAAAAACAAGGATCATAGCCGAGACCGGCGCAGGGCAACACGGTGTGGCTACTGCGACTGCAGCCGCCCTGATGGGCCTGAAGTGCGAAGTCTACATGGGCCGCAAGGACATGGTACGCCAGTCCATGAACGTCTTTCGCATGGAACTGACCGGGGCAAGGGTCATTCCTGTACTCTCCGGGACACAGACCCTCAAGGATGCAATAAATGAGACGATACGGGACTGGGTTACAAATGTCGGAGACACATACTATGTCATAGGCTCCGTGGTGGGTCCCCATCCATATCCAATGATGGTCCGGAATTTTCAGAGCGTGATCGGGAAGGAGGCGCGAAGGCAGATCAGGCAGCTTGCCGGATGCCTGCCGGATGTGGTGATGGCCTGCGTCGGCGGCGGGAGCAACGCCATGGGGATCTTCTATCCATTCCTGAAGGAACGGGGAATACGCCTGATAGGAGTTGAGGCGGCAGGAAAAGGTCTTGAAACAGACTATCACTCCGCCACCCTGAGCGTTGGCAGCCCCGGCGTGCTCCACGGCGCTATGAGCTATCTGCTGCAGGACCGCTGGGGCCAGATAAAAGGCGCCCACTCACTCGCCCCGGGTCTTGACTATCCGGGTGTGGGACCGGAGCACAGCGTTTTTAAGGACTCAGGCAGAGTCGAGTACGCAGCGGTTGACGATGAACAGGCCCTTCAGGCATTCAGGCTGCTTTCAGAGACCGATGGGATCATACCTGCCCTGGAAAGCGCCCATGCCGTCGCCTACCTGAAGGAGCTCGCCCCTTCTCTTCCCAGAGGTAGCATTGTGGTGATCAACCTCTCCGGAAGGGGAGACAAAGACGTTGCCACGGTAGCGGAATTGCTCAAGGGGAGGACTCACAAATGAACCGAATAGATAGTATGTTCTCACGGCTCAGGAAAAGGAGAGAAGCAGCGCTCATCCCGTTCATAACCACCGGAGATCCGGACATTGCCACTACAGAGGCCTTGATACTGGAGATGGACCGCCAGGGTGCAGACCTTATAGAGCTTGGCCTTCCTTTCTCGGATCCC
Source organism: Deltaproteobacteria bacterium (assembly GCA_003194485.1). Taxonomy (NCBI): domain Bacteria; kingdom Pseudomonadati; phylum Myxococcota; class Myxococcia; species Deltaproteobacteria bacterium. Next base: position 251,421 of record PQXD01000001.1, on the reverse strand, counting down.
CTGGCAGACGGCCCGACTATCCAGGCCTCAAGCCAGAGGGCACTCCGCCGCAAAATAAACGCAAAGGATTTATTCAGGCTGGTTGAGAAGGTCCGAAAAAGGACCGGTATCCCACTGGTCCTTATGGGTTACTATAACCCCGTACTCCAGTACGGCCTTTCTGCTTTCGCAAAAGACGCGGCTAACTCCGGTCTCGACGGTACCATAATCCCCGACCTGCCCCTGGAGGAGGCCGGAGCCTGGATGGCAGTTGCAAAACCCCAGGGGCTTGCCAATATCCTGCTCGTGGCCCCGAACACCCCGGCAGATCGAGCCAGGAAAATTGCCAAGGCCACTCAGGGTTTCATGTACTATGTCTCCGTAACCGGTATTACCGGGGCAAGGGCTCGGCTTCCTGCGGAACTGTCTCAGGGCCTTAACGGAATCAGACAGCTCACCAGCAAGCCGGTGGCAGTGGGCTTCGGGATCTCCACACCCGACCAGGTATCCATGCTCTCTGCCGTAGCAGACGGGATTATTGTTGGAAGCGCCATTATAAAACTGATTGAGGCACACACGATCAAACAGGGCGATGATCTTAAGGCCGGCCCCGACCTGGTCAAAAAGGTGGGAGAATTCATTGAGGAACTGAAAAAAGCTACAAAAACGGGATATTGACAGTTTATTTCATAACTTCTCAATAATCCAGGGCTAGTTTGGGTAAGGGGACTATGCTGCCTCAATTTATTGAGAAGTTACTTTATTTCGGCGGAAACAGAGAAAACAAACCTCGACACCTGTAGCATTGGAAGAAACCGGTTTACCCGACTTATATTTCCTGTCATCCGAGAGTCAAATGAATCAATTGAAAGAATTTTGGATACTGGTTAAGGATGTGTGGCAGCACGGATTTTTAGGGATTAACATCGGTCAGCTGGTTGCAGCCATACTCATCCTGATGGTGTTTTTCCTGTTCAGACGCTTGTTCTCCAAAATCGTCATTGGCAGCATTTACCGGCTCACGCGGCGAACAAAGACGGAACTGGATGATAATATCATGAAAGCACTGGAGAATCCCCTTCGATTTATTCCAATCGTTCTGGGTATGTTTATTGTCATCGAATATCTGCAATTGAGTGGTTATCTGGCAATTTTTGCAGATAATTTGGTGCGGTCCCTTGTGGTATTTACCATCTTCTGGGGTTTGGTAAACACCATCGAACCTTTTGCATTTTTATTTAAGAAACTGGAAACGGTATTTACCAAACCAATGGTGGAATGGTTGGTCAAGGCGATCCGTCTTTCGTTTATTTTCATCGGTGCTGCAACCATTCTGGAGGTCTGGGGCATCAAGGTCGGGCCTATCCTTGCAGGACTGGGATTATTTGGTGTGGCGGTGGCCTTGGGAGCGCAGGATTTATTCAAGAATCTGATCTCCGGAATTCTGGTAATTGCCGAAAAACGTTTTAATCCGGGGGACTGGATCAGGGTAGATGGGGAAGTGGAGGGTACTGTGGAGACTATCAATTTCCGGTCCACGCTGGTCAGGCGATTCGACAAAGCCCCGGTTTTCGTACCCAATTCCAAACTATCAGATAATGCCGTCATTAATTTCAGCTCTATGACTTTTCGGCGGATTTACTGGGTGATCGGTGTGGAATATCGTACCACTGTGGATCAATTACGGATTATTCGTGATGGTATTGAAAATTATATATTGGAATCGGATGACTTTGCCAAGCCGCCAAAAGTTCCCACCTTTGTCCGGATTGATAAATTTAGCGATTCTTCTATTGATATCATGGTTTATTGCTTCACCAAAACTACGGAATGGGGAGAATGGCTTCAGATTAAGGAGACACTGGCATATGGAATAAAGGAAATAGTGGAAGGTGCCGGGGCGGCCTTTGCTTTCCCAAGCCGGTCGATCTATATGGAGACGTTGGCCGGTGAGAAGCCGGAAGTATTTGTCCCGCCGGGACAGGAGGTTTAAATGCAAAGTTATATAGATCGCATTGTTCGTGCTGCCAAGCTCGATGTTAACTTATATGAAGAAGTTGAGGCTGATAAAGGAGCTCTGGGTCAGGCCATGGGAGTTGTTGTGCTTTCCAGCATAGCAGCAGGATTAGGAATTATAGGACAAGTAGGAATAAAGGGGATCTTCATCGGGGCTATTACAGCTCTTATTGCCTGGTATGTCTGGGCCTATATTACTTATTTTATCGGCGTCAAAATCCTTCCCGAGCCGCAAACCAAAGCCGACCATGGTGAACTATTGCGAACAATCGGATTTTCAAGCTCTCCGGGGTTAATTCGAGTATTGGCTATCATACCTGGAATATCAGGAATCATTTTTTTGATCGCTTCAATTTGGATGTTAATAGCTATGGTGGTTGCTGTTAGGCAAGCCCTTGATTATCAGAGCACATTACGTGCTATAGGTGTCTGCGTCATTGGCTGGGTCATTCAGGCAATAATCTTTGCGATTCTGTTTTCTATTTCAGGAGGTGGTTATTCAAGGCCTATTTAGGTTCATCCGACAGCCCGATTCCAGGCGCGATACACGTTTGTGTCACAGGAATTGGTAGAAATGGAGTCTGAGGTTTCCTGCCGAATCTTTTCCCCGACTCCTTTGCAACCTCCCTGGCGGTATCTTCTGCGAACCGGGGGAAACGGTGGGCCTTGAGCACGATTTCCGCCTCATGATGAGGAATACCTTCAATAGTCAGCTTTATCTCCGAGCATTCTCAACGCCCGGGCAGACAATGACCTTGATAACGGATCGTCAGACTCCAGATAAGGCCGGATGTACCTGGCTGCATCCAGTTCAATCAACATCTCGGGATATACCCGGGCCAGACGCCCTATGCCCCACAATGCCCCTCTCCTGAGGGGCTCGTATTCCAGGAAGTTCCCATCTTCCCTGATGTAAGAAAGCAGAATGCGGACATATTCTTCGGCAAGACGCGGATGGCAGGCCATTGCCTCTGCCATTGCCTCAGGGGCTCCCCAGCCGATTCCCCCGGATTCATCATTCAGCATCCACATGAGACGGCGCATAACAACCCTTGCCGCCTCCATGTCTTCATTGGCCAGATCTGCCGCTATCCTTCCGAAGACACTGATTGCCTTCGATCTGAGTTCGGGATCACTATCATAAAAAACTGAAATAAGCGGGCTGATGGCCTTGCGTGGAGGGATCTTTCCAATCTCCCTTATGACCTGTTCCAGATCACCTGACCCCAGGAGCTCGCGGACCCTGCGGCGAAGAAGTATCCGGGGACTCTCCTTTTTCCTGTCTCCGGCAATATCGTATTTCCTGATCATGTCTTTTCACCACGAAAAATACGAAGATCAGAGTTTCTCTTTACCCCTTCCACAGGGCATGAATGTTACAGTATGCCCTGGCAGTGACCTTGTCGGCCTCAATGCAGAAAACAGCGTCCGGGGCATCTCCGGGATTCAAAAACTGCCTGCAGGCCCTGCCATCGGCAATCAATTCTATCCACTCGATATAGTGTTTCTCCTCCATTGGGTGAGCCACACTTCCCACCTTCACCCTGAAGCCACTGTCCACCTTCTCTACTACAGGTATGTGCTTCTCTTTTGCCGCATCAACGGTGTTTTCCACCATGAGTTTCATAGGCTGGCCGCAGCATACCAACTCTCCTACACCTGTATGAACCATCTCGACCATATTGCCGCAGACCTCACATTTGTAAACCTCTAATCTTTTTGTCATTTCATAATCCTCCTATGAGTTCTCAAATAATGGCTACTGTTACAGGATCACTGATCCATCTACCACGAAGATTACAGTTCTCGATTGCCTCAATAGTAGAGGTCTTGTTTAATCTGATCTTAAATGATGCCTTCGGAGCAGACACACCTCCAACTTTGAAATCCGTTCTGGCAATCTCAACCCCATCCACCAGTATCGTTATTTCATCTATCCAGTAGTCAACCACAGTGTTGTCATGAGATCTACCGGGAGATGTAATGACCTGCCTTACCATTAAAAAGCGCTGCACGCAATTTCAGCGTGGAGCCAGGAGAAATCTCTGTCTTTTTCGTGTAAAGGGCCAGGTCAAGGCTACCTGCCAGCTTGCTTGCGAAGTGGGAACCATGGAAGGCATGATGGGCCACATCAACCCTTAATTTTCCTCCTATGGCTGATTTCCCTGATGCACGATACATATGGCAATCCTGACACCGTGTCCCTTTCTTGGCATAGGGTCCGGCCTTCCACTCCCTGTAGGTGGTCTTGACCCAGGCCCCGTAAGGGCTCTGCTCGTCATGGCATGTGGCACAGAGTTCCGGACTCCTGGTAAACTCCGAGTATCTCACCCCGTGGGCAGGAGACTTTGCATCTGCCCTTGGTCCCTGTTTCACCCTGTGAGGTGAAATACCTGCCGCAAAATGCCGGGTTGGTGTATGTGGAAGCAAATAAAGTCCTTGAGGAAACGTAGAATGTCTCATATTTAGTCTTGATACATAACCGTATCATGAGGCATGCTGGTGCCAGTCAGAGACAGGCTCACCTCTTCCCTGCCGGAAGTGAACGGAGAATCCCGGCATGTCTTCCTTCTGCCAAGGCCCTGCGCCTTTCTATCCATTGTTTGCCCTTTTGCCTCACCCCATCAAAGAGGTCATAAAAGATGGGGATATAAACAAGGGTCAAGAAGGTGGCAACAAAAAGCCCGTATATGGCTACAACCGCCAGGGGGGAAAGCCTCTCAAGCCCAAGGGCCCTCTGGGCCGCTATGGGGAGTATACCCACAATGGTTCCTGAGGCGGTCATGAGGATCGGTCTTGTCCTGACCCTCACTGCCTGCTCAATCGCGTCTTTCAGTTCGGCTCCCTTTGCCCTGGCCTTTTCTATAAAGTCGATGAGAAGGATAGAGTTGTTCACCACAATCCCTGCAAGGAGAATCATGCCCATGTTGGCGGGCATGCATGCGTGGCGGCCTACCAATACAAGGCCCCAGGCAGCCCCTATCATTGCAAGCGGTATGGCCATCATGATAGTCACAGGGTTAATCCAGGAGCGGAAGGTGGGGACAAGGGAAAAGAAAAGAAGTATTATTGCAAGGCCAAGGGCCTTTTTGAGCCTCCCGCCTGCTTCGTGTATGTTCTTGACCTCACCTTCATGGCTTATCTTGTAGCCAGCCGGCAGCGAGAGACCTGAAAGCGCCTTTTCTATCCTTGCCTGGAGATGGGTTATAGAGGTGGTGGCCCTGTAGCCGTAAACATCCACAGTGGGTTCAAGGTTCTGGCGGGTGAACTTTGTCCTTGTCCGGACCCTCTTGAAGCCTGCAAGCTCTTTTAAGGGGACAGGGCCAAGCCTTGACGGGATATAGATCGCTCCGATATCAGGTACGGAATCCCGCGCCCACTCAGGGTATCTCACCCTTATGGTGTAACCGTCCTCACCCGGGACCCTCAATACTGATGCAGGGGTTCCCCTTACCGCAGAAGTAAGTTCACGGCTCATCTCAACTGGCCCAAGGCCATAACGCCTGGCCTTTTCAAGGTCAACGTCGAGAAGAATTTCTATCTTGTCCATGGTCCAGGAACGGGTCACGGTGGTAAGTCCTCCGACCTTCATGAGGCGGCTGGCTACATCATATGCAATTTGGTCGAGGACCTTTGGATCCGGCCCTGATATCATTATATCCACAGGGGCAGAGATGGTTGAAAGGGGCGTTGCCCCGAAGTCATAGGCATCCAGGCTCTTAAGCCCTGGTATGTCTCCGCACTGTTTCCTTATATCTTCTTCTATATCCCAGAGGGTCTCTTTTCGGTGAAATCTGTCTATGAAATGGGCTGTTATGAGACCCTGCTGCGGGATGCGCCCTGTGCCAAAACTTATAATACCCGGTTCAGACCCGACCATGGTAGAGATCCTCTCAATTCCAGGCATCTTCTGTAAGACGGCTTCTATCCTTTTTGCTATCTCTTCCGTTTTTGAGATAGAGGTGTCGGATTCCGCCTCAAAGGCGATTTTTACAATGCCTGTATCCATGGGCGGCATGAGATCTCTGCCCGCAATGGGCATTACAAGCCTCATGCTTACGATAAAAACTGCTATTCCCAGGATTATAAAAAACGCCTTATGCCTGAGGGCAAAATGAATAAGGTTTGCAAAAAAGTCCCTTACGGGATCGATGACGTATTGACCAAACAGCCCGATTACCCGTTCAAACCCGTTCTTTGTTGAATTTGACCTTACAAGATACAGGGCAAGGAGTGGAATTACAGTAACAGAAACGATATAGCTTGCCAAAAGAGCAAGGGAAAGGACCACGGTGAACTGGCGGAGTATCTTTTCTACATATCCCCCGATGAACATGATGGGCACAAGGACTATCACCGTTGTATAGGTCCCTGACCAGTCTGCAAGCAGTATCTCATTAAGGCCATCCACCGCTGCCTTGAATATGGGCTTTTTTAGCTGGTGATAGTGTCGCTCTATATTCTCTATGACCACGATGGCATCATCCAGCAGAAGACCAACGGCCACGATAACCCCGGTAAGAGTGACAATATTCAGCTCATAGCCGAATAGATACATTGCGGCAAAGGTCAGGAAATAGGTAAAGGGGATGGAGATTGCAGCCAGAAGGGATATCCTTGTATTTGCAAGGATGAGGAAAATTACTCCAACCGTCATGATGATGGCATCTCTCAAGGCGTCCACCATGTTAGATACGCTGGTCTCTATGATATTTTTCTGGGTGTCGGCTATCTCGAAGCTTATTTCAGGATATTTGCCCCGTATTAATGGAAGTGCCTTTTCCACTGCCTCTATTGTAGTCGTTACATGCCCTTTTTCAGGACGAAGGAGATTTATCCCTATGGCAGCCCTTCCATTCCCCCTGTAAAAGGACTGGCGTTCCTGGTAAGCGGTTTTGATGTCTGCAACGTCTCCAAGGTGGACATCGCCCCTTTCCTCATGGGCAACCACGATGTCCTTCAATTTTGATTTTTCAAGACGCTCGCCACTGGTCTTTATGAGGTACTGGCCTTCACTCCTTATTATAAGCCCGTCAGGCATGTTGATATTCTGGTTTCTTATGGCGAGGACAACCTGCTCCAGGGAGAGATTGTGGGCATGAAGTTTTCTGGGGTCTATTTCAACTGTGACTTCAGGGGAATATCCTCCAAACACCTCAACATTCGCAACATCCGGGATACGGAGAAAGTCCTCTTTGATCTCGTTGTCTGCAAGTTGGCGAACCTTCTCCAGATCAAGGTGACTACCTGGTTTTGGAATAAGGGCCAGGGTGAAGACGGGGGTTGTTGCATCGCTTACCCGGAAGATCTCAGGGGGCTTTATATCACCGGGGAGCCTGGCCTCAATCCTCTTTATGGCGTTTGCAACATTTGTAGAGGCGGCGTCCAGTCCCTTTTCGTATTCAAATTCCACTGATACCGCTGCCATCTCATCCTGGCTTACAGAGCGAACTTTCCTTACCAGATCAACTGTAGAAAGTTCCTTTTCCACTATCCTTGTGACCTTATCCTCAACATCCTCGGCAGACGCCCCTGGCATTGGAATGATGACTGAGACCACAGGATAATTGGCATCCGGAAAGAGATTCAGTGGCATTGATTTAAAACCGATGAATCCCAGGGCCACGGCAAGAAGTATGAGCGAGATGATAAGATGGGGGTGGTCAAGGAAGCGTTCTACAAAGCTTTTCCCAGGATCAAGCTCGGTCTGCATTGACAGCCTCCAGCACCTTAACCTGCTGCCCTTCATGCAGCCTCAAAAGGGCGCTTTCCTGGGCAACAACTACCCTTGCTCCTGCCCTGAGCCCCTTTCCGGAAATTACGGCAAATTCCGGACCTTGATAAAGGACGGAAACCTCTTTTACATGGATTCTTGATTCCTGATCCACCAAGAAGCAGTAGGACGCATCCACATTTTCAAGAATGGCCCTTACAGGGACCTTGAAGCCCTTATGAAAGCCGGCCTCTATTCCGGTCTCAACGGTTGCGCCTGCAGGAAGGCCGAAGGGCCGGGTGTCTATATCTGCCTCTAACGTTGCAAGGGTCCCTGTCTTTACTGATGGATGGAGCCTGCTTAAGGCAAGTTTCAGCCTGCCTGCCTCATTTCCCGTTGCGCCGTTCCTTTTCTCCATGGAAAGCCAGACGGTTAAGCCCTTTTTCAACAATGGGAATTCATCCTGGGGCACCTTTACCTCTATATAATAACCTGATTTTGTGGCCTCCATAGAAAGCACAGCCTTTCCCGGCAGGGAAAGATCCCCAGGGTCCTGGAGTCTTTCTGTAATGACCCCGTCAAAGGGTGCTTTAAGCCTGGTATAAGAAAGCTCTGTCTCGGCGGTATCCAATGCAGCCTCAAGGGTCTTGACCTCTGCCCATGCCGCATCCCTGGCTGCCTTTGATTTGTCCAGGGCCTCCTGGCTTATGGCCTTTGCATCAAATAATTTCTTATCCCTTGAATAGATCCTGCCCTGGGCAGCAAAGGCCGTTTTGGCAGCAGAAAGCCTTGCCTCGAACTCATTTATCCTGTCCCTTTGCTCACGGTCGTCTATGAGTGTAAGGAGATCTCCCTTTTTTACGATGTCCCCTTCTCTTACCCTGACCTGGATGATGTGCCCTGAGATCCTGGGCGAGATATCAGAGGCCACCTTTGCCCTGATTGTGCCGAGGTAGCGTCTAATTTCAGGGAATTCCCCGTATTCAATCCGGGACGCATTTACTACGATGGGATTCTTTTCAGGAGGCGGTACCTTCTCAAGGGCCATTTTTTTCTTCTTTACAACCATGACCCCGCCAGCAATCAGCACTATCAAGAGGAAAAAGATTGCTATCTTCCGGATCATTTCAATTAATCCTCCTGAATTCTCTGTCTATCGTTCCCAGTGCCAGCCTGTAATCGGCCACAGCATCATGAAAATCAAAAAGGGCCTGCAGCATGTTTGCCCTGGTCCTCAGCCATGCAGCCTGGGCAAGAAGGCTGTCTGTTATGGTGCCGGCGCCGGTCTCGTATTTGAGTTCCTCTATTCGAAATGACTCCTTTGAGGTGTTCAGGGCAATCCTTGAGGTCTCAAACCTGTGCCTTGCCTCTTTAATCCGGGACAGGGCATCTTTTATCTCCCTGGAGGCCACCAGTCTGAGGTTGTTAAGATCGTTCCTGGCTGCAAGAAGACGCTCTTGTGCCCCCTTGACCCTGGCAGATATGACACCGCCGCTGAAGATGTTCAGCCCTATGGTCACACCGCCGGACCAGACCTCTTCATCCCTGTCAAAGCCGGAGCCTGCCCTTCTCCCATAGTCGCCAACAAGGTCTATGCTTGGAAGATGAAGTCCCTTCTCAAGCCTGACAGCCCTTTCCGCAAGTGTTACAGCCTCTGTTGCCTTTTTAATGTCGGGGCGGGCTTCAATCATCTTTTCAATCTCGGAAGGCGACGGTTCCAGCCTATCTATTTTATCTGCAGTCCATGGCTCCTTGAGCCTTCCTTCCACACCATTAATCATGCTTGGAGACCTTCCCATGAGCTGGGAAAGGGTATAAAGGGCCCTGGCCTTTTCTTCCCTGGTCCGGACAAGGGCCTGCTCCTGTTCCGAGACCTGGGTGTCTATTCTCATGAGTTCCACCGGAGCGAGCCTGCCTACATCGAGCCTGGTTCTCGCATCCGCCCGGACCTTTTTCAAGGCATTCAAGGTCTCTTTTTGGGCATTTTCCAAGCCTTCAAGGAAAAGTACCTGGTTGAATACGTTGGTTATGGCATATATGAGCTCCTGCCTTGTAATCTTCAGGGATTCTTCAGAAATCCTCTTTGAGAGCTCGGCCATGCCGATCTGCGTTCTGAGCCTTCCGCCTTCATATATGGGAATCTTCAAGCTCAGCCCTGTCCTGTACTGGTCTCTGCTGAATGTGGGGGGAGTGCCGCCAAAGCTCTTTATCGGGACCACTACCTGGGGATCGCTGAGCCTCGAATAAGAAGAATAGGCGTCTATTCTTGGAAGAAGTAAGCCCTTGGCGGCCTTTATTCCCTGCTTTGAAGCACCTAATTCATTAGCCTTTGAGAGTATGACCGGGCTCTCCTTAAGTGCTATCTTTATGGCTTCTTCAAGGGTTACTATCTCTCCCGTATGGGCCCCTGCATAGGATGGACAGGCTGTGATAAGAGATAAAATTGACAGGAAGATCGCCATCCCTGTTTTCATGTTCTATCCTTTTTAACTCTCCAAACTGCCGAAAATCATTACGGTGATGGTTGCCACGATCACCACAAGGCTCACATATGCAACAGTCTTCCTTGTGCCCATAACGCTCCTTATGACCAGCATGTTGGGAAGGGAAATTGCCGGGCCTGCAAGAAGCAGGGCAAGGGCAGGCCCCATGCCCATCCCTGACTGCCCCTCCAGGACTTCCAAGGAAAAAACCGGCAAAAAAGACCCCCCAGGAGAAGGATTGGAAGAAGCTGCCTTGCCAGGATGTAGGATGACTCGAACCACTCCCTTGCTTCACCGCCTGTGATAAACAGGACCAGGGAAAGCCAGGCCGTACCATTTTATTTCATGCACCTGCCCCCAGAATCCTGCTCCCTTCCCCCAGGTGGCAAAGATGAGAATAGAGATCAAGGGTGGCCATAAAAAGTAGTGTCTGATACAGGGGGCGCCTTTCGGCGCCCCGTTCGCATTGATTATTTCTCCATCTTGGCCGCGGCTCTCATGGTCATGGCAAGTTCCTTGATCTCACCGAGGTCCTTGGTCATCATGGCCCAGCCGTACCAGTAAGCATAGTCAGGATTGAGGTGGAAATTGCCCTGGTAGGTCCGCATGCGGTGCTTCATGTACATCCGGAACAAGACCTGGTCTATATGAGACATCTGGTCCATATTCCCGCCGCCGGTCCTCAAAAAATACAGAAAGTCCGGATAGGCAAAGGCGTAATTGTCAGGCTTTTTGATGATGCCGTCCTTATAAAGACCTGCAACAATTTCTATGCCCTCTGCCAACAATCTATCCGCTTTCTGCAGCATGGAATCACCGTAAGCCAGTTGCTCTCTTGCGTACTTCTCAGAGTGGCACTTGCTGCAGGTCCTGATCATCTTCTCCCGTTCAGTGAGCCATGCCTCTTCGGTCAAGCGGACCATGTCCACGGACTTCACTGCATCCAGACGCGCGGTCGGCTCTCCTGTCTCAGGGTTCAAGACACCAAGGGCCTTGAGGATGGTCACCCTGTCAGCGGCCCACTGCCTGTCTTCAGGAAGAGGCAGTCTCACTCCGAGGAAGCCCCAGGCGGTCTTGTTCGTATGAGTGCCGTTCGGCAGATGACAGAACTGGCATGTAGGCGCCTGGGCATTCTCAGGCAGCTTGCCCTTTTCCTTTACAAAGTGACGGGTGCCGTGCTTGGCACTGCTCCACATCTCCCACTGCGGATGATCGTAACCCATATGGCACTGCTGGCATGCTCTGGGGTCCTGAGCCTCCTTTTTTGAGAAGCTGTGCCTGGTATGGCATTCATCACACGAGTTGTTCTGGTAATGGTAGCCTTTGTCCTTCTGATCCTTTTTCTGTGCCTCGGACTTGATCCCCATGTTGTGACAGCCGCCGCAACCCCTGCCGCCTTCCATCAACTCATCAGGCTCGACATGAGTGACGGGAAGGGCGTTCAGGGATGTCCAGCCAAAGTTGTGCTTGCCCTTTGCGAACTGATCGAACTGTTCTTCGTGGCACTGGGCGCAGACGTGTTCATCAGGTAAGGTGACCTCCTTGAAATCCTTGGCGTTTGTGTGTTCCCCGCCATGACAGACCGAACATGTCACGTCTTCTTTGCTGTGCCTGCTGGATTCCCAGTCAGCTACCTGCCCTGGAGAGATCTTCTTGTGACAGGTGATACAGGCCTCTTCAGCACTGATTGCCAGGCCGGTGAAACAGAAAATGGCAATCAGGCACCCCAATGCAATGAACTGCGTTTTCTTCATGGCAATACCTCCTCTTGTTAAATGCTGCGGTCAACTGATTTCATCTTCAAGTTCTCGTGTGAGCACTCGATTTACCAAAATCAACCCATTATTACAAAATGGGCGATATTTATCACTCCAGCCATGATGCCGATTTTTTCCGTCTCAACCCTATCGGTTCTGAATTTATTTATGGAGGATTCCATCGGCTGGCTATTCTTAAGTTCACCTTCTCTACTACACAGGTATGTGCTTTTCTTTTGCTGCATCAACGGCGCTCTCCACTCCCCAACCCCCTGCGGGTTCTCAAATAATGGCTACTGTTACAGGATCACTGATCCATCTGCCGTGGAGATTGCAGTTTTCAATTGCCTCAGGGGTTCTCCCTGTTCTCTGGCCTCAGGAGATTTTTTTACCAGTGCCGGAAATACCCTCCTGTTGCCAGGGCATCACCCGAGGCCAGCAAAGCCGTGCTAAGCACGGCGCCCTTTAAGAATTCCCGTCTCTTCATAGCAGCTATCCTCCTTATTCTCCTGGACCTGCACTTGGTTTGTTGGGCCGAGTGTACAGCTTACCCTGTCCTTGCATATATAACAAATCATCAAGATCCGTATCAGGATCGAATTCAGCGAGGGAAAAGGTAAATATTCGGTGAACCCGTTATATCCTGCCTTGAAGCGGTTACCTTTTTCCGGGTTTCAAAGCTCACTCATTGCGGACCGGAGAGGCAGTGCAATCCGGCCCGCGGTCGAAACCCTGCAAAAGGCAAACCGCTCCTGCGGCAGGGCACGGATGGCAACTTCCACAGTGGACCACGGGTTCACCGGATATTTACAAATAAGGTAACCGTTCACGGGTTACAACGCCCGTTCGTTTTACCGCAACCCGCCGAACTGTGAGCGTTTACAGGGTGCTGCAGATGCGAGGCGTACGGGTACGCAGACGTACTCCCTGTACTTCAGGTGCCCGACCTGGCTGCCGGCAGGTAGGCAACAAAGCAGATGCGGTGCCCTGTGAACGCTTACAAGGAGCGGACCCAGTTCCAGGCCACTTCGTAGATCGACTCGACTTCCTTTGAGTTAAGCCCAGCGCCCAGACCCACTTTCCGTGCCATTTCTGCGCTCATGAAATCTTCCGGGGCATGGGCATCCGAGTTTATGATTAGTTTTGCTCCGTGAGCTTTGGAAAGCCTGGCTACATGGCCATTTGTGAGGCCGTGACCCTTCCGGCCGGAAATCTCAAGAAAAGTGCCGCTTTGGACTGCCATCTCCACCTCTTCTTCAGAGATCAGCCCCGGGTGAGCGAGTATATCAATGTCAGCCTCAATGGCGGCCCGATTAGTCCCGGGGCAGACAGGCTCTGCGATGGTCTCTCCATGGCATATCAATACATCGGCTCCCAGGTGCCTGGCCTCTTTTGCCAAAGGGGCAATCAGACTGGGGTGAACATGGGTCAGCTCCACACCAGGTATGAGTTTTGTGGAGCTGTAACGGTTGATATCTTTTGCTACCTTAATCAAACGGGGAATTACAAAATCAAAGTTGGATGAGTCGACATGATCGGTAATTGCTATGGCCTTATAACCCAGGATTTCCACACGCCTTACCAGTTCAGATGGTAAGAGCTCCCCATCACTGAAAAGACTGTGACAGTGGAGGTCAAACATCAGCATTTCAGCAACTCATATCTTATACTTAAATGCATTGGGATCCATCTCTTCCAGGATTTTTGCCCACTTATCTTTTTCCTCAGGAGTTCTTTCCCCGCTTATTATTGTCTCTTTAGCAGGCTGAGTCTTTTTGAGAACGGACTCGTTGACAAATATCCGGGCCTCAGCCCTCAAGGCGATGGCTACCGCATCACTTGGCCTTGCGTCTACAGTTATCTCGCGGTCTCCCTGCTTGAGGGTTATGAGAGCATAGTAAGTGTTATCCCTGAGATCGGATATCTCGATCCTGGGTATCTTTATTTCCATTGTTTTTAAGAGATTTACTGAGAGATCATGGGTCATTGGCCTCGCAAACTCGATCTTTTCCATCTCTGTGGCAATGGCAGTAGCCTCCAGCAGACCGATCCAGATTGGCAAAGTCCTTTCTCCTTTCTCTTCTTTCAGAATAAGTATAGGTGAGTTGGACTCAGTGTCCAAGGTTATTGCGTGTACATACATGGAAATATTCGCCATAACTTCTCCAAAAGGTGCTAAAATTTTTAAAAATAGTCATCAGCTGTAAAAAACAATTTTATAATATCTTTAGTATCTTTCAAGTAATCAAAATTTGTCCCTTTAAAGAATGATAACATGCCCTGTTTATTTTTACAGTAACAAACTTCCCGATAAGCTCTTGAGATCCGGGAAAGTTTACCACATGATTGCCTCTGGTTCTACCTCTGAGTTCCTCTGGATTTTTTTTGCTGACGCCTTCCACAAGGACTTCCTCTTCCCGGTCTTCCAGGGACTTGTAGCGCGCGAACCCGATTTTTTTCTGGAGTTCAATTACTGCTTCAAGGCGTTCCTTCTTGATTTCTTCCGGAACATGGTTATCGAACCGGGCCGCCCGTGTAAGGGGTCTGGGTGAATATTTAAAGGCAAAAACCTGATCGAACTTCACGGTCTTGAGCAGAGATATAGTATCCTCGAAATCTCTATCAGTCTCACCTGGAAAACCCACGATCAAGTCGGTAGTGAGGGTGATGTCCGGGCAGAAGGACTTGAGATTATCCACTGTTGACAGATATCGATCCCTGGTATAATGGCGGTTCATGCGTTTCAGGACCGCGGTGGAACCTGATTGCACTGGCAGATGCAGGTGTTCGCACAGTTTATCAATATCCCGGAAGCATTTTATTAAATCGAGGGAAAGATCTTTCGGGTGACTCGTTGTAAACCTCAGGCGTTCCAGACCAGAAATTTCGGCTACCCTGTGGAGAAGGCCGGGAAAATTAAGGCTAGTGCCTGCTTTCTTGCCGTATGAGTTTACATTCTGACCCAGGAGCGTAACTTCCTTGACCCCTTCACCTACTATTTGATTTATTTCAGCCAGGATGTCCTCAGGTGGACGGCTGACCTCGCGACCACGTACATAGGGAACCACACAAAAGGTGCAGAAATTGTCACAACCCTGCATTATGGTTACAAATGCCCGAACAGGGTTAGGCTCAGGCAGAGGGGCGGTGACCCTGGGTATTAAAAAATCATTGTTGATTTCAGTATTCAATACAGTCTTCTTGCTTTTTTCCAAGTCCCTCAACATTTCGGGCAGACCGTAAATGCACTGTGGTCCAAATACCAGATCAATAAATGGCAGACGTTTTAAAAGACGATCACCTTCCTGTTGGGCAACACAACCTGCTATACCAATAATCAAATCAGGCTTTCGTTTCTTGAACTTTTTTAAACGGCCAATAAGACTGTAGAGCTTGTTTTCGGCCTTTTCCCTGATTGAGCAAGTGTTTACAAGGATCAGGTCCGCATTATCAGGCTCTGATGTCAGTGCGTATTTCTCATGGAGGATCTGCGCCATCCTTTGGGAATCATACTCGTTCATCTGACAGCCAAAGGTGGCGAGGTAGAGCTTTTTGCGCCCCCTGTTCCAGGAACTGGCGGCATGTACATTGTTGAAACCTAATAGCTTCATTTTTCTATAAATTTAGGAATTAAAGGCAATAAGACACGTTCAATCCCTCAATTGATCCATTATCCAGGCATTACATCTTGAGTCCATACGATCAAGGCCTATGACAGATCTCAGAGATCTGAGGATAAGCAAAAGATCCTTTACAGAGCCCCTTGCTGCCTGCACCTCGACCAGTCCTGCACGTTGGTCAAGAGTGCTGAGCATGAACATGTTATCATATCCTTCAAGGATGAAACGAAAAAAATATACTGATGAAGGAGCAATGCGTAAGGTGAATTTTTCTAATCCAGCCATAATTAACTTAAATTGAAAGGTATAATCGAACCACGTCTTTATCTTCTTCTCCATAGCTTTTACGATCTTTTCATCAGGAATATAATCAAGTGCGTTCTCCTCCACAATAGCGGATCAATATACGCACCAACGACCGTAGATCCAAACAGTCTGTCTTGGCCCATCTCGTAGCCATACAACGTTACTTATAGATCTGGATATTTCATATAAGCGCAGGCGAATTTTGTGACGCAGCACAGGAGGCTCTTTTGAGCCTTCAGAGGCAAGCTGTGATCGTCTTTTCTCAAGCTATGGGTAAAAATACCACCATAGCCAGG
>PQXD01000001.1:234158-235051 GCA_003194485.1 Deltaproteobacteria bacterium | reverse complement strand
GATCTGGATATTTCATATAAGCGCAGGCGAATTTTGTGACGCAGCACAGGAGGCTCTTTTGAGCCTTCAGAGGCAAGCTGTGATCGTCTTTTCTCAAGCTATGGGTAAAAATACCACCATAGCCAGGATTGAGACGGCAACAGCGCAGATTATTTATGGGGTATAAAATTCGAACAACGAGGCTGGCAGATTGTCTCTGACAACAGCAGTACTCAAAAAAGGTGGAGGGAGAATTTCAGGAAAGAGCAGTAAAGTTCAGGAATAAAATCATTCCAGCTGAACACTGTACTTTTGTAATATATCTTCTTTGGTGATCCTTTCAGGAACTCCGGTTGGCATAAGAACATTACGACCGCAGAGAATGAAAACCTCATAGGCATCAAAGATGGCGTAGCGGTCCTGGTCAAAGATTATAAGCTTGTTGCCGTTTTCTTCCTTGACCTTTTCCCGGAATTTACGAATTCCGGTATCTTGGCCGTTCTGTTCCAATTTATCCTGTTGATCCATCCAGCCTTGATAGGCAGTGGTCAGGGCCATGGTCAAGATGGTTAGATACGCATGGGCTCTAAAAGCAGCCTTGGTATTTTGTGGAGGCCTCTGGATGAACCACGCCTGCTTTGCTTCCCGAAACAGGGAGTTTTCAATTTCGCTGCGGGGATCATACCCGTCATAGACCTTTAACGGTTTACTTGCAGGGCTGTTGGTCAGGATAACCAGGGTCTTGGAATCGGGATTGTTTTCTTTGTAAGGATCCTGCAAAACGACGACCGCATTTATGGGATTGGCCACGAAATCTTTATGGGTTTCATGGCTGCCACTGCCAAGCGGCCCATAAAACCCTGCAGTGGTCAAACCTTCGATACCCACAACCTCCCATGAGTCAATTACAATAG
>PQXD01000001.1:231962-232641 GCA_003194485.1 Deltaproteobacteria bacterium | reverse complement strand
AAAATTGAGGAGTTGACTCAAAAAATGGTTGCTCTATGAAAGAATCTTCAGACCAATGGCAGTAATTGTATGGCAAGCAGCCTACCCGGTGCTTGCTGCCTGTATCTTATATGAAATATCCAGTTATAGATAAAATTGCTTGACATCTGCCTCATGATTCGCCTACTACGAAACAACCCTTTAACGTAGGAGGCAAACCATGCTACCAGTTTCGCGAAGAGACGAACATCTTTACTCGGTTCCAAAGTTTGACCTTGGCAAAGGCGATATTAAAGGTTTCATGAATGAACTCGTAGGGTTCCATGAGCAATTTTCCGATGGTCGACAAACGCCTGTTCATTCCTGAGCAATGGTTTTCGGAAGAATACCATGAGCGACGGCAAAAATGTAATATGCCCGAGGATTCTGTCTTTCAGACCAAGCCTCAATTGGCTGCTGAAATGCTAATGGATATCCATTCGGAAAACATATTGCCTTTCAATAACGTTTGATTGCGAGGTATACATAATTAACAAAAGTGTTAATTTGGTATATCTAATGAGACTGCAAGAACTGATTAAACCACTACCTGCTGAAAGCAGGTAGATTTCTTATACGACTGAAAGTCTAACATGGTTCAATCTTTAGTCATTAGCAATAGTGAAGGCCTCTTTAGGGCTCGCCTTTTCTTGGCTTGCAA
>PQXD01000001.1:198670-231478 GCA_003194485.1 Deltaproteobacteria bacterium | reverse complement strand
GCCCCTTGCGATATTCTTTGCTTATGGCGATAACCTCCCATGAGCAAGTTTACCACGATCCCTTAACTGCTGAAGCCTTTCGCCTGAAAGGCGAAGGTTTTAGACCTGGCGCATGGAAAAATAAAATTAAAAAATTGTATTTCGGTTATGAGGAGATTGCCAGGGTCTTTGAGGTCAGCAGGGCTTCCGCCAAGGTGACTGCCAGCCGTTATGTCAGACAGGGACTGCTTGGGGTCAAAATCGTCTTTCTAAGAAGAACACATTGGGAATACCGAGGGGTGTTGATGAAATATTGACCGGCCTGCTTTCTGCATGAGACCCCCGGCAGGTCAGGCTGAACTTTAAGGCTCTTCGACCTTCTTGTTGGTCTTTTCCGCTATCAAACTTCGAGTGCGGATCACCATAGGTTTAGCCATGACGCTTGCAGGTCTTGACTTCATTGATAGTATGTGCGTTTATCTAATGCGATTGAGCTACTCAAACAGAAACTTGCATCAAGAGCTCGGGTGCTGAGTGACGGGAAATGGTTGGAATTGCCGTTTTTTTCTTGCTATTTTGAGCATTCGGATAATTTAGAACCCGATCGTTGTCTTAGGAAGACCGGAAATGGGCAATAAGAGATATCAAATTTCCAGGGACAGGTATGATGCGGTCGTCTTTGATCTGGACGGAGTGGTTACCAGGACAGCATGTATCCATGCCGCTGCATGGAAGGATCTCTTTGATGAATTACTAAAAAAACGCTGTAAAGACGAAACATTTGAACCTTTTGATTCCGGTGCCGATTACCGTAAATACGTGGACGGCAAGCCCCGTCATGAAGGAGTGAAGGGCTTTCTTGCCTCCCGCGGGATAGAGGTTGCATACGGCAATGCCGATGATTCACCGGACAAAGAAACGGTTTGCGGCCTGGGAAACAGGAAAAACCGGTTGTTCTTGAAGCGCCTGAAAATGGAAGGGGTGCGGGTCTATGAATCCACCATAGACTTGATAGGCAGGCTCAGAAAGAGGGGCTTTAAGACCGCCATCGTCTCTTCCAGCAGGAACTGTGCTGATATCCTTGACAGGGCCAATATCACAGATCTGTTTGATGCAAAGGTGGATGGGATGGACTCCGAGGTCCTTGACCTTACAGGCAAACCCGAGCCGGACATCTTTTTGGAGTCAGCCCGGCGGCTGAAGGTTAAACCTGAAAGGTGCGTGGTGGTGGAGGATGCTGTTTCAGGTGTCCAGGCCGGACGCAAAGGGGGATTCGGCCTGGTTATAGGAGTCGACCGGGCACGGCAGGAAAAGGCGCTGAAAGAAGCAGGGGCCGACATGGTGGTCCAGGACCTTTCAGAAATAAAGACGGCGGCTGATATGAAGGACCTGCCCCATGCCCTGGAGGCCTTTGAGGAAATCAGGGAACAGATAGGGGGCAAAGAAGTGGTCGTTTTTCTCGACTATGACGGCACACTGACCCCTATCGTCTCCCATCCCGAGGATGCCGTACTGTCCGAAGATATGCGAAAAACGCTTGCCGGTCTGTCCGGCCAATGCCCTTTAGCGATAATAAGCGGAAGAGGCCTTAAAGACGTAAAAGAGCGGGTAGGTATCAAAAACATCTGCTATGCCGGCAGCCACGGTTTTGAAATAAAAGGACCGGGAGATCTAAAGATGGAGCATGAAGAGGCCATAAAGCTCCTCCCGGTCCTTGATGAGGCCGAAGAAGACCTGAAGCGGCAACTTGCGGATATCAAAGGCGCCCAGGTAGAACGCAAGAAATTTACCATTGCGGTTCATTACCGTAATGTCGGGGACGAACACGCTGGTTCGGTGGAAAAAATTGTAGACCGTGCGGCTGATCATTATTCAGGGCTTCGAAAGGCAGAGGGCAAGAAGGTCTATGAACTCAGGCCCGATATCGACTGGGACAAGGGAAAGGCGATTTCCTGGATTCTGGATACCCTGAATTTTGTCGGTCCGGGGATCTTTCCCTTTTATATAGGAGACGATATTACGGATGAGGACGCCTTTGAGGCCCTCGCCGGGCAAGGCATAGGCATTGTGGTGGGGGAAAATTCCCGGACCACTGAAGCCGTGCTCAGACTGAAATCTCCTGATCAGGTTCGTATGTTTCTGTGCAAACTGAAGTCCGCGCTGGAACATGGAAATGCCTGGTCACTGACCTGTGAGGGCTTCAATCCAAAAGAAGAAGGCCTGCGGGAGGCGCTGTGCACCCTGGGAAACGGCTATTTCGGTACCCGGGGGACAGGGCCGGAGGCGGATGCAGACGATATCCACTATCCCGGAACCTACCTGGCCGGCGGCTACAACCGCCTCAAGACCAAAATAGCGGGCCGGACCATAGAGAACGAGGATCTGGTCAATATGCCTAATTGGCTTTGCCTCAATTTCCATATCCCTGGTGAAGAATGGTTTGATCTAAAGGCGGTGGACATCCTTTTCTATTGCCAGCATCTGGATATCAAAAGAGGGATGCTTCACCGGACGGTGCGATTCAGGGATACGAAGGGCCGGGAAACGAGACTGCTCCAGTGCCGGCTGGTCCATATCGGCGATAAACATGTGGCTGCACTGAAAACGGTCATTACGCCGTTAAACTGGAGCGGTAAACTGGAGATTCGCTCTGCACTGGACGGCCGGGTCACCAATTCCGGCGTAGAACGTTATAAAGGTCTGAGCAACAGGCATCTGGAGCCGGTGGAAAGCAGACTGATCGATGAAAACAGAATGCTTTTGAAAGTGCGTACCAGCCAGTCCGGGTTGCACGTTGCGATGGGTGCAAGGACGGAAATATTCCGGGACGGAAAACCACTGGCTTTCAAACGAACCGTAATGGAAAGTCCGGCCTATGTTGCCCAGCTATTTACAGTGGAGGTTACCAAAGGGACAGGGATTACCATAGAAAAGACGGTTTCATTGTACACCTCCAGGGATCCGGCCATCTCTGAGTGCTCCCTTGAGGCGGAGAAGGCAATCACTGATGCCGGCAGCTTCTCCGGTCTGCTCCGGTCCCATGTCCTTGCCTGGCAGCACCTGTGGCGCAGGTTTGACGTCAAGGGGAAATTGAGCGTCTCTTCTGATGACCATCATATACAAAGAAACATCCGTTTGTACAGCTTCCATATTCTGCAAAGCTCTTCCATGCACTCTATCGACATCGACGTGGGGATACCCTCACGGGGATGGCACGGCGAGGCCTACCGCGGGCATATCTTTTGGGACGAGCTGATTATTTTTCCCTTTCTTAACTACAGGGCCCCACAGATTACCCGAAGCCTGCTCATGTATCGCTATCGCCGCCTCAAAGAGGCACGGAGGGCCGCCCGCAGGCTGGGCTACAAGGGAGCCATGTATCCGTGGCAGAGCGCAAGCAACGGCAGAGAGGAAACCCAGCAGATCCATCTCAACCCAAGGTCAGGCCGATGGATCCCGGATCACTCGCACCGGCAGCGTCATATAAACGCCGCCATTGTCTACAATATATGGCAGTACTGGCAGATCAGCGGCGACCTGGAATTTTTGTCCTTTTACGGCGGTGAGATGATACTGGAAATCGCCCGCTTTTGGGCCAGTATAGCAACATATAATCAGGAGCTTGACCGGTACGAGATCCGCGGCATCATGGGCCCGGACGAATATCATGACAGCTATCCAGGAGCAGATGAGCCGGGCCTGAACAACAACGCATACACCAACATTATGGTGGCCTTTGTAATGAACCGTGCACTTGAACTGCCTCGCATCCTTCCCGAGGAGCAATTCATTCAGCTATACCAAAAGCTTGACATAAAAGAGACAGAAATGGAGAGATGGGAAGAGATGAGCCGCAAGATGCGGGTGACATTCCATGATGACGGAATAATCAGCCAGTTTGAGGGTTATGGCCGCCTGGAGGAATTCGACTGGGAGGGTTACCTGAAAAGATACGGGAATATTCAGCGCCTGGACCGGATCCTGGAGGCGGAAAACGACACGACAAACCGCTACAAGGTCTCCAAACAAGCCGATGTCCTGATGCTCTTCTATCTTTTCAGCGCCGAGAAACTGAAAAAGCTGTTCAGCCAGCTGGGATATCCCTTTGAATATGAAACCATACCCAAAAATATTGATTACTACCTGAAACGTACCTCCAACGGCTCGTCCCTGAGCTGGATCATTCATTCCTGGGTTGCCATCCGGCGGGACAGGGAACGTTCGTGGGAATTCTTTAACCAGGCCCTGAAAACGGATATAGCCGACATCCAGGGCGGCACCACACGGGAAGGTGTTCATTTGGGAGCCATGGCCGGCTGCGTGGATATGCTTCAGCGAGGTTATACAGGACTGGAGGCACAGGGTGACGTGCTGCGCCTGAATCCATCCTTTCCCAGGGAGATAAGGCAGGTGCACTTTCATCTTCGATATCGGGGACACTGGCTGGATCTGGACATTGCCTCCGACAGGCTGAAGATTACAGCCCTCTCGAGCAGGGCAAAGCCGATTCAGGTCCGGGTTAAAGACAAGGATTTTGAACTCAAAGAGGGAGAGACCGAAGAGGTCGTATTTTAAAGTTGCTAAGTGTTTTCATCAGGACCAAGGAATCGGGTCCCAAGATACATATAATGAAGTCCGGATATCACAGTGATCAGGACAGTAGCCACATAGAGAAAAGGTAAAAACCTGCTCAGTGTTCCCAACTCACGATTTACAAGAACTACAAAAATAGTCCCCAATTGGGCCACGGTAGTTATCTTACCCAGCACAGACGGGCGGATTTCCACTCCACCCTGAAACAGAAATATTATCAGGACTCCGAACACGATTATCACATCCCGGCTGATCACAGTTACTGCCAGCCAGGCCGGCAGTAACTTTACGACCGCAAGGGTTACATAAGCTGATGTGAGAAGGAGTTTGTCTGCAATAGGGTCCAAAATGGCGCCGATACGGGTCTTCTGTCTCATATATCGAGCTATCAGTCCGTCCAGGCCGTCGGTTATTCCGGCTACAGTGAAAACAATCAGGGCTTCCGCAAATTTACTGTTGATAAGGAGTATCACCAGCAACGGCGTAAGTATAATGCGTATGAGTGTCAGTAAATTAGGTATGTTCAATTCTCAGATCTCATTCACTGCAAAAAGTCTGAAACATGATTCCGCTCAAAAAGCCCGAGACCTGCCTGCCGGCAGGCAGGTGCAAGGCGCTAAAATCAGCTCAAAGCTCAAAGGTTAAAGCTCAAAGAGCTATCGCAATCAGCCCCTTTCAGCTTTCGGCTTCAGGCTTTCAGCTCTTATGCAACGCCGCGGATTGGGTTTTTTTAGCGGAATCAGATCTAATTTTATGCCAGATACTGTAGACGTCCGTCAGGGCTTCAGGATGATACCATCTGATCTCAGGATCGGCCCGGAACCAGGTGAGCTGGCGCTTTGCATAGTGACGGGTATCCCTTCTCAATTGACTTACGGCCTCATCAAGGGACGATTCTCCCCTGAGAAAACGGATCATATGCCGATATCCAAGGGACTGCAAGGGTTTAAGACGATGTGAATACCCTTTATTCAACAATAATTCCACTTCCTCCAGGAGCCCGGCATCCAGCATATAGTCAACCCGCGAGTCAATCCGCTCATAGAGTTCTTCCCTGGGCCTCACCAGTCCTATCTTTATGCAGGGCAGTCTCTGACCTGACATACTTTTATGCCTCCTATGCCATTTTGATATGGGCTCGCCGGTCTGATGATACACCTCAAGAGCCCTTATTACCCTGAATGTATCATTCGGATGGAGCCTGCTCGCTGCTTCCGGGTCTGCACGGGCAAGTATGTCATGCAAGGCCCTTTTCCCATGATTCGACAAAATTTTACGCAACATTTCCCTCACCACGGGGTCATGTCCAGGACACGGGGCCAGTCCCTCAAGAAGAGACCTCAGATAAAGTCCGCTACCTCCGACCAGCAACGGCACCTTTCCCCTCGATGTCATCGACCTGATGATGCCCAGCGCCTTATGCACAAAGTCAGCCACGTCGAAGGGCTCATCAGGATCCGCGACGTCAATCATGTGATGGGGGACCTGCTGCTGTTCCTCAGGGTCTGGCTTGGCGGTCCCGATATCAAGTCCCCTGAATACCTGCACTGAATCCACACTTATGATCTCAGCGCATATCTCTTTCGCAAGGCGGAGAGACAGGTCCGTCTTTCCGGCAGCAGTCGGGCCGACAAGGGCCACCAGGGGAAATCGGGTGATTTGGTGGCTGATGGATCCAATCATCGCTTTTACCATAACTTACTCATTTTTATATTTTATCATAGAATGCAGGACATCCGGTGACAAAAATACGCTTGTCAAAATCACTTCAGCGTGTTGTTGCCCTGGAAACGCTTTGTTATATTGAAAAATTCTTCACCGACTTTATCATCTGAAGTCCTGAAAATGAATTAATAACAGAAAAATTACAAAACCATGGCAGAAAAAGAAGCCTTTCCTCCGGGAATGTCCGGAATATATCTTGATTACAACGCAACCACACCGGTTGCAAAGCCGGTGCAGGAGACAGTAAGCTCTGCACTGAAAAATAAATGGGGCAATCCCAGCAGCGGACACAGGTTCGGCAAAACGGCCAAGATGGTTCTGGAATCTGCCAGGGTCCGGGTGGCATCGCTGCTCAATGCGGATCAGACTGAAATCCTTTTTACCAGCGGAGGCACGGAGTCCAATAATACCGTCATACTGGGTGTATGCCAATCCATGTCCGGCAAAGGGCGGCACATCATCACCACTCGTATCGAGCACCCATCCCTTATGAATCCCTGCCTGCATTTGCTTGAACAGGGTTGGGACGTGACCTTCATAAAGGTAAACAGCCAGGGAGTTGTAGATCCCATGGAGATTGAAAGGGCCTTGCGTCCTGATACAGTGCTGGTCTCAGTGATGCTGGCAAACAATGAGACCGGGGCCATTCAGCCGGTAGCCGCTATTTCGCAACTGGCCCGCAAGCGCGGGGTACTGGTCCACACGGATGCGGCCCAGGCCGTGGGCAAGATCCCGGTGGATGTCAAATATCTCGGAATAGACTACCTGAGTATTGCAGGACACAAGCTCTATGCACCAAAAGGAATAGGCGCCCTTTATTGCAGGAAAGGGGCGCACCTTGGTCGGCTCATGTTCGGCGCAGGCCAGGAGCAGGGCATCCGGCCAGGCACCGAGCCGGTTCCCCTGGCAGTGGGACTGGGAGCTGCCTGCGATTTTGTCGCCAGGGATATCAAGGCCGAGGCAGACAGGCAAACAGGTCTCAGGGAAAAGCTCTATGCAGAGCTATCCAAAATGGGGTATCCTGTAATCAGGCATGGTGATCCTGGGAATACACTTCCAAATACCTTGAGCGTCAGTTTTATCGGCAAAAATGGGGCGGAGATCCTGGCCCAGGCCCCGGAGATTATGGCCTCTACCGGTGCGGCCTGCCATGACAGGGCAATTAAGGTCTCGCATGTGCTCGCAGCCATGGGAGTCTCGCCGGAAGTAGCCATGGGGACACTTCGTCTTTCGCTGGGCCGGTGTACTACCGAATCGGATGTAGAAATTGCCGCCAAGGCTATTGGCAGGGCGCTTGAAAGGATGTAAGCGTTCACAGGGCACCGCATCTGCTTTGTTGCCTGCCTGCCGGCAGGCAGGTCGGGCACTTGAACAAGGGAGTACGTCTGCGCACCCTCCGCCTCGCATCTGCAGCACCCTGTAAACGCTTACGAAAGGATACAGACATGAAATTTGTTGATTTAGGCAGGCAGTATCAAAGCTACAGACAGGAAATAGACTCGGCCATCCACGAGATAATTAAAGAAAGCCGGTTCATACTGGGCAAGCCGGTGGAGGATCTGGAGACAGCTCTTGCGGGTTACGTAGAGGTAAGCCACGCAATAGGGGTAGGCTCGGGCACGGACGGTCTGCTCCTTGCCCTCATGGCAATGAACTTAAGACCAGGAGAAGAGGTCATCACCACCCCCTTTACGTTTATAGCCACCGCGGAAGTCATAGCCCTTCTGAAGGCAAGGCCCGTATTCGTGGATATAGACCCTAAAAGCTTCAACCTTGACACCGGCGAGATACGGGACATCCTGGCTGCAAGGCAGAAGGCCGGGGCCAGGGTGAGGGGTATCCTCCCGGTGAGCCTCTATGGCCAGTGCCCCGATATGGACGAGATCAATGAAATTGCGTCAGGGTCCGGCCTGTTTGTGATCGAGGATGCCTGCCAGTCCTTCGGGGCAAGATACAAAGACCGGCTGTCCTGCGGCCTCAGCGATATAGGTGTCACCTCTTTTTTCCCTTCAAAGCCCCTTGGGGCATATGGGGACGGGGGCATGGTCTTCACTGACGACCCGGAGAAGGCGGATATGATAAGGTGCCTCAGGGTCCATGGCCAGAAGGCCAGATACCTGCATGAAGAAATAGGCATTAATGCCAGGCTGGACAGCATCCAGGCAGCAATAGTCCTGGCCAAATTTGCCCACTTTGATGAAGAAATCAAGGCCAGACAGAAAGCCGCAATCCATTATTCAGAACTGATTAGCCATAAGATGCCGGAAATACAGGTTCCTGAAATAATGCCTGAAAGGACAAGTGTATACGCCCAGTACACTGTAAGAATCACTGGGGGATTGAGAGATCAGGTGGCCGGCTTTCTCAAACAAGAGGGAATTCCCTTTGCCATACATTATCCCAAACCGATACACCTCCAGCCCGCCTTTAAAGGCCTGGGGCTCGGGCCAGGCTCCTTTCCCCATGCTGAAAGGGCCGCAGAGGAAGTGCTGTCCCTTCCCATGCATGCCTTCATCACACCAGAGGAACAGGAAATAGTCATAGATTGTCTGGAAAGGGCCATCGGTTCTCAGGCATGAATTAATTGGAGCAGTTAGATAGGATCGCATGAACGAAAAAATTGAAATGATGCCTGGAACAGGGTATTTTCAGCAGAATTAAAAATGTTATTTTAGGAGACCAATTCATGTCTCAAGGACCTGAAGCTTATATTGACAAATCCAGACGGTTAAAAGACGACGACACCTTCTGCTTTTCCTGCACGCCGGATAAGAGCTGTTTTACATCCTGCTGTTATGATTTAAGCCTGATCCTCACGCCTTATGATATATTCAGGCTCAAGAATCACCTGGATATGAAGTCCGGGGACTTTCTTAAACGTTATACAACCATATATGTCGGGCAGAATTCAGGGCTTCCGGTAGTGACGCTCAAGATGGAAGACCCTTATTTAAAATGCCCGTTTCTGGAAGAGGGAAAAGGCTGCAGGGTTTATAAGGACCGGCCCGGTGCATGCCGCACTTATCCCCTGGCCAGAATGGCCTGTCGAAGCCAGGACAGGGAGGGAGTGGAGGAGTTCTATTATATTGTCAGGGAACCGGATTGTGAGGGATTCCGGGACGGGAAGGAATGGACCGTCAGGAACTGGAAGGAAAATGAAGGCCTTGAGCCATATAATGAAATGAATGACATCTTTGGGGAGATACTTCAGGCCAAGACAGTGTCAGGCATAGCTAATCTTAATGCAGATCAAATAGATATCTTCCACGTGGGATGCTATGACGTTGACAGGTTCCGTCAATATTTCCTGGAGGGCCCTAACCTTGATCGTTACATGGAGTCTGAGGAGGTGATAGAGGCCATATCCAATGACGAAAAGGCCTTGCTCAAATATGGCATGCGCTGGGTCAAGAAAAAGCTCTTCCAGGGCAGGTGTAGTATGGCCAGTGCCTCCGGGCTCAGTTTGTGAGGGACGAAGGCCGCCCTGTTATCACAGTTAAGTTGAGCCGTATCCTTTGTAAATATTCGGTGAACCCGTTATATCCTGCCTTGAAGCGGTTACCTTTTTCCGGGTTTCAAAGCTCACTCATCGCAGACCGGAGAGGCAGTGCAATTTGGCCCGCGATCGAAACCCTGCAAAAGGCAAACCGCTCCTGCGGCAGGGCACGGATGGCAACCGTTCACGGGAAGGGGATATTTCTTTGAACAGTTTAACGGAAGCCCCCGTAGTTTTCTCGGCTTTTGCTGTGGGGGAAACCCCGGCTCCTGAGCGCAGCGAAGGAGAACGGGGAGGGGGCAAGACTCCCCCATGTCAAAAGCCTTAAGAAAACAAGGGGCTGAAGTGTTAAGTGAAAAGAAATATCCCCTGCCCGTGAACGGTCACGTAGGACCACGGGTTCACCGGATATTTACTATCCTTGTCGTACCCTGATGGACATGGCATGGGCCGTAAGGCCTTCGATCTCCGCCAGGCGGATTACGTCATCAGCATCCTTTTGAAAGGCCTCCCGGGAATAGGAAATCACGCTCGAATGCTTAAGGAAGGTCCCCACACCAAGGGCTGAAGAGAACCGGGCCGTACCCATGGTGGGGAGTACGTGGTTAGGTCCGGCAATATAGTCCCCTATGGGCTCCGGTGTAGCGTTGCCCAGGAAGATTGCCCCTGCATGGCGGATCTTTGGAAGCAGCCCCCACGGATCTGAGATCATAAGCTCCAGGTGCTCAGGCCCGGCCCTGTTTGCTATCTCGGCAGCTGTCTCAAGATCATCAACTTTCAGCAACAGACCGTTTGTCTCCAGGGACTCGGCTGCGGTCTCCTGTCTTTCCAGTTTTTCAAGCTGGTGTTCCAGTTCCGTGGTTACCTCCTCGGCAAGCCTTGCCGATGTAGTAATCAGCACGGCTGTCGCCATGGGGTCGTGCTCTGCCTGGGAGAGGAGATCAGCAGCCACGAATTCCGGCGGTGCGCTCTCATCAGCTATGATGACTACCTCGCTGGGCCCTGCCAGCATGTCGATCCCGACAATACCTGATACCATCTTCTTGGCCAGGGCCACATAGATGTTACCTGGTCCCACTACTATGTCTACCGGGGCAACCGTCTCTGTTCCAAAGGCCAGCGCACCGATGGCCCAGGCGCTTCCCATCTTGTAGATTTCCTTTATTCCAACCTCTGAGATTGCTACCAGCAAGTGAGGGTTCACGGCCCCATGCCTGTCGGGCGGCGTGGCGAGCACAATCCGTTTGACCCCTGCAATTCCGGCAGGGATTGCATTCATGAGAACGGAGGAGACCAGAGGTGTTTTACCTCCCTTGCCTCCGGGGCAATACAATCCGGCGGCATCCACTGGTCGTACCATTTGCCCCAGTATGGTACCGTCTTCCCTTGTCGTCATCCAGGATTTCGGCTTCTGGAGCATATGGAATTCTTCAATATTGGAGATGGCCTTCCTGAGACTTGACAGGAAATCGTTGTCTACCTTTGAATACGCATCTTTTAACTCCTGTTGGGATACTGCCAGGTCTTTGATTTCAAAATAAGGGGCATCATACTGTCTTGTGTATTGGACTATAGCCTGGTCTCCTTTATTTCTTATCTGTTCAAGTATCTCCTTTACCCTGGCCTCATGCTGTGAGGAGATCTCAAAATGGCGCTTGATCAAGGAATCCACCCGTTTCTTTCCCTCAGCAGTATTATAATGAACAGGTCTCAGCATCGTTTCATTCTCCCTAAAGCTATATTGCAACAATACAAGATTAAACCACTACCTGCTGAAAGCAGGTAGATTTCTTATACGACTGAAAGTCTAACATGGTTCAATCTTTAGTCATTAGCAATAGTGAAGGCCTCTTTAGGGCTCGCCTTTTCTTGGCTTGCAATATAAGCGGCTATCATTTTTTCTGTAACATTCCCAACTGTTGCACAAAAATAGCCGCGAGCCCAAAGATGCCTTCCCCAATATCTCTTACGCAAATGCGGAAATTCTTGCTGAATCAGTCGAGAACTTCGTCCTTTCACATATTGAACTATCTTGCTCGGAGCAAGTTCTGGAGGACATGAAACATGCAGATGAACATGATCCCTGCTAACATGACCATTAAGAATTGTAATATTGCGGGCCTCACAAGTCTGACGGATTATCTCCCTGGTTCTAAAAGCCACTTCTCCTTTCAAAACATGATAACGATATTTCGTAACCCATACGAAATGATACTGGATATCATAGATCGTGTGAGGCCCCTTGCGATATTCTTTGCTTATGGCGATAACCTCCCATGAGCAAGTTTACCACGATCCCTTAACTGCTGAAGCCTTTCGCCTGAAAGGCGAAGGTTTTAGACCTGGCGCATGGAAAAATAAATCTGTCATTTGTTGTGAAGTAGGCCGTCTTTTTTCGGGTTTCAAAGCTGACTTATCACATTTGCCAGAGAGAGTGCGATCTTGCTCGCGATCGAAACCCGAAAAAAGACGGCCTACTTCACAACAGGTGTCGTGTCAGGCCAAAAGGACGGCTATAATCCCGGTAAGAAAGATCCCGTCAAATGTACCTGCCCCTCCTATGGACACCACCGGTGCATTGATTAGGTCTAAGTCTTTATAGTGCATGAGA
The DNA here is from genome assembly GCA_003194485.1 of Deltaproteobacteria bacterium. Classification (NCBI taxonomy): domain Bacteria; kingdom Pseudomonadati; phylum Myxococcota; class Myxococcia; species Deltaproteobacteria bacterium. Next base: position 219,074 of record PQXD01000001.1, on the reverse strand, counting down.
TCGGCACCTATCAAGGTTCCAAGAGTCCCGGAAATATATGCCACAACCGGGGCATGATCTCCAGCGGAAATTAAAACGGCTACCAGGGCGGCCAGAAAAGGGGGAATGAACAGGGGCAGGGCTATGCCAAGCCCGGCCACAGGCCTGGCCAGCCAGTAGGTTACGGCTGAAATTATGGCTATACCCAGCAACGGATCGAAGAAGAGCTGCCATTTTACCATCAGGTAAAGAGAAAGAGACAAGGGCACAAGTGCTCCACCTACATTAACTGTCACCACTGTACCGGGAAACGAGCTTGTGGGAATTCTGTATGTAATGCCAAAGAACCTGACTCTGGTGGGGATGTTTACGATCTTGCTTTTTATTCGCTTGACAGGGATGTTTATGTGACTGCCAAAAAGGGATATCACCAAAAATGTAAAAACCTGCCCTGGACCGAAGCCTATCTTCTCAAATGCTATGGTCATGATTCCCACGTGTATGAGGGCAAAAAGGAAGATCAGGCCGAACAGAAACAGCAAAAATAAAAGAATGGCAAAGGGGTTGAAAAACATTAGGAATCCTGTAAGGGCGGGGACAAACCCCGCCCGGCTTGCGGCTCCTTTGAAAGTTTTACTCGATACGTATGGCTACGTAACGGCTGAACTCGCCGTCCCGGACCCTGAAAAGGACGCTCTTTGTCTTTTTTGATTGGGCCAGGGCCCTTACAAACTCATCCATATTGTGAACCCGCTTGCGGTTCACCTCTTCTATCAGATGTCCGGGGCGGATACCCACACGGGCTGCCGGGCTTCCCGGCTCTACCTCTGCCACCAGAACACCCTGGGACTCACGGTATCCGAATTGTTTTGCAAGCTCCTCGGTCAGGTCTTGCACCACAAGGCCGATTTTGCCCAGGATCTCATGCTGGGCCATCCCTATGGCCCTGCCGGCAGGCTGTTCGCCGATAGTGACCTGGATGGTCCTGCGTTTATTTTCTCTCAGGACCTCCAATTTTACCTTGGTTCCCGGCGCGGTCAGGGCTATCTTGTTTCTGAGTTCCCCCAGATCATCAACCTTTTTGCCGTTCAGGCGGAGTATGATATCACCCTGTTTCAGGCCTGCTTTTTCTGCGGGAGAGCCCTCAGAGACCTCGGCTATCAACACGCCCTCCGTCTTTTCCAGGCCAAAGGACTTTGCGAGCTCCTCGTCTATATCCTGTATGACCACTCCAAGCCACCCCCTGGTAACTTTGCCCTTTTTCAGGAGTTGATCCTTGATGGCCTTTGCCATATTTATGGGTATAGCGAAACCTATACCCATATAACCGCCGCTCCTGGAGAATATGGCAGTGTTCATACCTACGGCCTCTCCGTGGATGTTAACAAGTGGTCCGCCTGAATTACCCGGATTTATGGCGGCATCCGTCTGTATAAAGTCCTCATAGTCGTTGATGCCTATACGGCTTCTGCCCTTGGCGCTGACCACGCCTACAGTGACCGTCTGGCTGAGACCAAAGGGATTGCCTATGGCTATGACCCACTCTCCCACCTCGAGCTTGTCCGAGTCGCCCAGGCGGAGCACGGGCAGATTCGTTGCGTCTATCTTTATGACTGCCACGTCGGACTGCGGATCCGTCCCTATCACCTTGGCCTTGAACTCCCTGCCGTCAGACAGCTTTACCTTGATGAGGTCAGCGTCTCCAACCACATGGTTATTGATAAGGATGTAGCCGTCTTTGCTGATGATAAAGCCTGAGCCCTGCCCCCTCTGCTGGAATTTTCTGGGCATTCTCCGTCTCGGCTGAAAGTGGGGGCCAAAAAAACGCTCAAAAAACGGATCATTAAAAAAATCAAACGGATCCTGAAACTGAAAGGGCGACGCCGTACCGCGACTTTCCACTGTCTTTTCAACTCGGACAAATACCACGGCCGGCACGGCCTTTTTAACCACGGCGGCAAAGGCCTTGGCCGTCCTGTCCAACAGGGCTATGTTCTGGTCATCGATATCTGATGCAAAACTGTTTGCAGCACAACTCAATACCAACAGTATTGCTGCCAGCATCCTGACAAGGTTAAACTGCACAAATGTTTTCAGATTGCTCTCCGGGTACATATTGTTTTCTTCTCCTTAACATTTTTTATTATTCAGGGTCTTTTTCTTCTGTCTCTCCTGCGATTTTGCAGAACTCATCCTTGCTCATTATCTCTTTAACGAGCAGGCGCTCAGCCACTTTCTCAAGGGAGCCCCGATGCTCTTCTATGATTTTTCTGGCCCTATCACTTTGCTCGCTCAACAGTTGTCGTATCTGCCTATCCACTTCTGAGGCGAGTTCGGGGCTCAAAGGTTCTGCGTGCTGCGGGAAGCCAGGGGCCTTCAGAAAGGGGCTGGTTTCCCTGGAAAGGGCCACAGGCCCGACCTTTTCGTTCATTCCGAAGCGGCATATCATGCTTCTGGCTATTTCCGTGGCCATTTCCAGGTCATTCTGCGCCCCGGAGCTCACCTCTCCCAGAACTATTTCTTCGGCAGCGCGCCCTCCAAGGGATACACATATCTTGTCCAGGAGTTCGCTCTTGGTCATAAGGTACCGCTCTTCCTCTGGCAACTGAAGTGTATAGCCAAGAGCTGCCTTGCCCCTCGGTATGATGGAGATCTTGGCGACCGGCGGGGCGTCGGGGCAATGAAATGCCACGAGGGCATGGCCGGCCTCATGATAGGCCACGCGTTTGCGCTCCTTTTCCCCGAGAGCCCGGCTCTTTCGTTCCGGACCGGCGAACACCTTTTCAACCGCTTCTTCGATATGGGCCTGGGTGATCTGTTTTGAACTATGTTTTGCTGCAAGAAGGGCTGCCTCGTTCATGATATTTGCGAGGTCGGCCCCGGAGAACCCCGGTGTCCTGATGGCGATGGTCTTGAGATCTGTTCCAGGGGCCAAAGGTTTACCGCGGGAGTGGACCTTGAGTATTGCTTCCCTGCCCTGCATGTCAGGGGCATCGAGTATTACCTGGCGATCGAACCTGCCGGGACGCAGGAGGGCCGGATCCAGGATCTCGGGACGGTTGGTTGCAGCAAGCAGGATTACCCCAAGGTTGGGTTCAAAACCGTCCATCTCCACAAGGAGCTGATTCAGGGTCTGCTCCCTTTCCTCGTGGCCGCCTCCCATTATTCCGCCGCCACGGAATTTACCTATGGCGTCAATCTCGTCAACGAAGATTATGCACGGAGTGTTTTTCTTGGCCTGGTTAAAGAGGTCTCTCACCCTGGCGGCTCCGACGCCCACAAACATCTCAATGAATTCTGAGCCGGATATGCTGTAAAATGGGACCCCCGCCTCGCCGGCCAGTGCCCTTGCGAGCAGGGTCTTGCCGGTTCCGGGAGGACCCAGGAGGAGCACGCCTTTGGGTATCTTGGCTCCCAATTGCTCGAACTTCTTGGGCTCTTTCAGGAATTCCACTACTTCTTTCAGTTCCTCTTTGGATTCATCGCATCCGGCCACATCTTCAAACCGTACGCCGGTATCTTTCTCCATGGCAATTTTCGCCTTTGATTTGCCAAATGAAAGCATTCCTGCTCCAGGCCTTCCCATACCCTTGATAAGCAGAAACCAAAGCCCGACCCAGAAAAGTATGGGCAGGATTGTGCTCCAGAAAAGCTGGCCAAGGACGCTCTCATGCACTGCTGAATATTCAACCCCTTTGGCATCCAGTTCATCTACAAGTTTGGGGTCATCAACCCTTAAGGTACGAAAGAGCATTAAATCGCCCTTCTGCTCAGCCAGTTTCCTGAGCTGGCTGTAGAGTTCCTGCAGAGAAGGCTGTTTTTCCTTTGTCAGCGGGGCATTATCTATTATCTTTACCTGCTCCATCTCCTGAAGTTTTGCCCGCAGTCTCGAAAGGCCGGCTGCACGACCTGTATAAAGGATACCCCGGATCTCTTTCTGATCCATGCGTACTTCCAGAACCTTTCCTTCCCTCAACATGTTCTTGAACTGGGCATAGGAAACCTCTCTTGTCTGCATGTGAAGCCATAAAGTCGGCAGGCTGAGAATAAGAATAAGCCCGATGATCCAATAAATGGCGGAAAATACCAGTCTGCGGCGTCCTTTATCCATGAACTATACGGTAGAAACTGGCCGGAGAGGTGTCAAGAAGAGGTAAATTCGAGAGGCATTCTTCATTCATCAATTTATACATTTTTTTCGAAAAATTAAATGTCGAAACTAAAAGTAAATATCCGGTGAACCCGTTATATCCTGACTTGGAGCGGTCTGCCTTTTTCCGGGTTTCAAAGCTCACTCATCGCAGACCGGAGAGGCAGTGCAATCCGGCCCGCTACCCAAAACCCCGCGAAAGGCAAACCGCTTCTGCATAGTCCCCTCACCCAAACCCTCTCCCCCAAGGGGGGCAGGGTGAGAGGGAACCCAAACTAGCCCTGGATTATTGAGAAGTTACCATTACCTGATTTCAAATTTTCAGTTTCAAATTTCATTACCAAAATACAAGATCAACAAAATATAAACCACTTTTGACTTGTCGTGAAGGATACCAGTAAGGATACCATTTGAAAACTTCCTGCAAGCCGCCCCCTTATTTTTTCGGCTGGGCCGCGTCTTCCTGTGATTTATCCCCAGCGAGGAGATCTTTGTTGACCTTTACCGGATATTTAACCTTCAGCTTTTTAATTAGCTCATCTTGCAACTGCTGCTGCTTTTCCTTTTGCAGCGTCTGTCTTATCTGGGCCTGAACCGCCTGAAGGGTTTTTGTGCTGGCCGCCTTTTTTTCTTTCACTTCTATAATATGGTATCCGGACTCAGTCTTTACGGGATCACTCAATTCACCCGGCTTGAGAGAAAAGGCTGCGGACTCGAATTCAGGTACCATGCGCCCCCTGGTGAAAAAGCCCAGATCACCGCCCTTGTCCCTGGAACCAGGATCATCTGAATACTTCTTTGCGAGTTTGGCAAAGTCTTCGCCATTTTCCAGTTTTTTCTTAATGTCCTCGGCCTTTGACTCGGCTTCTTCCCATGCCTTATCATCTGCCCCCTTCGGGACCTTCAGCAGGATATGACTTGCCTTCACGGACTCGGGACTGGTGAATTCATCCTTATGGCCCTTATAATAGGTCTCGATCTCGTCGTCAGTTATCCTGACCTTGCCATCCATCTCCCTGTGCAAGAATTCCTGTGCCAGAACGGCATTCATGATATCCTCTATTTTGGCCTGAACCTCAGGGTCCTGATCCAGCTTTCTGTCCCTGGCTTCCTGGGCTATGAGAGTAATATCTACCCACCTGTCCAGGAACTGCTCTTTCAGATGGGGATTTCTGAGCAAGGCCATCTGAAGCTGAGGCGGCAGGGACTGGATCTGATTCTCAAATTTTTCAAGAGTGAGCTTATACGGACCCACCTGCGCAAGGATATTCTCCTTTTTTTCAGACGCAAAAGTGCTGCCGTAAAGGCCAAAGATCAAAAAAAATCCCGCTAATGCCAAAAACATCTTGATGGTAAAGCTGCATGAATTACCTGGTTTCATCTATTTCTCCTTTTCTATGTGAATTCTTTTATGAAATGAAAGACGAGAGAACTTGCATTAAAGCTCGAGGGCTAGCGGATTACGGAACGAGGTGCGTAAAGCCCGGGCCTTACCGTGGTATTCGGGGCTATTATGGAATCCAGCCCGACCAGTGTACCCGGATTTATAACGGAATTACATCCGGTTTGTGCATTGTCCCCAAGGATGGCCCCAAGCTTACGCCTTCCGGTATCAATTGAACTCCCTTCTATTTTTATGAATACATTTCCAGGTGCAAAACGCATGTTGGCAAGTTTGGTGCCCGCTCCGAGGTTTACATTTCTGCCAAGGATACTGTCACCGATATAGGCGAAGTGCCCGGCCTTTGACCCATCTAAAAACACGGAATGCTTAAGCTCAGTAGTATGCCCGACCACACAATTTTTTCCTATCAGGCAGTCTCCGCGCATGTAGGCCCCGTGCCTGATCTCCGTGTGGTCCCCAATAATGCTCGGGCCCTTGATCATTGCACCGGATTCAATAAGAACTCCTTCTCCTATCTGTATCCGGTCATCTGTAAATACCGTGCCTGCGCAGACAAGAGAGGCCTGTGGAACAGGTTCTCCGTTAACCCGTACTTCGAGCTTGCCTTTAGTGGCCTCATTGCACACAACCTCAAAGCCATCACGCATCCAGCCCTGCGGCAGCAAGACCAGATGTGCGGATATGGGGACCCCCGGTATCAAGATTTCCTCGATGTTTGGCCTGATGAGCTTGCATATATATTCATTAAGCCGGTCAAGGGCCGTCCACATATCAGAATCCTTGATGAAGAGACCTTTATAATGCCCTGAAATTCCAGGGAAAAACCAATCAATATTACTAAGAGGTGATCTGTTAATGTGTTCTGTCAATCTCTAAGGCCCATTTAAATATGAAGGCGTTCACAGGTTCTGGGTTCAGAAGTTCAGGCCCGGGACCTGCCTGCCGGCAGGCAGATGCAAGGCGCAAAATTTTCCGGAAACGAGGCGTACTTATCGTACGCCGCAGTGAGTGGAAAATTGAAGCAACGCCGCAGATTGGGTTTTTCAGCGGAATCATAAACTATCTTTCAGCAAGCGTACTGCTATTTCAATATCATAGAGATGGAGCGGGGGCTTTCCCCTTCCCTCTTCCTTATAGAGATCGGCTGCCTGCTGAATTGCGGGCCATTCAACCCAGCCATGATCATCCCACATACCGGGATCATCCGCATTCCACATCCTGAATTCTACACTATCAGAACCGGCCCGAACATACATGCGGATCTTTTTATTCTCAAGGATTGGATGGTAATATAGTCCCAATTCATCCTGCACAGCTTTCTCCTGAAAATGGATATTTAATGACTAAAGATACAAGGTAAGCTAAACTTTTGTATCCCGGCGGTCAATACTTGATATCCGCAGAGGAGTAAAAAAACTTAATTTTACCGCAGAGGTTAAAAATGACTCATCCGGTTTTTTCAATCAGAAAAGGCGTTTTTCTTGCTGACTTTCACATCCATTCCCACTTCAGCAGGGCCACAAGTCCTGATATGCACCCTGCTGTTGTCAATCGTGTGGCCAAGCAGAAAGGGTTATCTGTTGTCGGCACGGGTGACTTCACCCATCCGCGCTATCTTGATGAATTAAGGGAGGAATTGGAGCCTGAGGGTACAGGACTATATGTCTGCAAGGATGACCCTGAGGGGACTAAATTCATCCTCACCTCTGAGATATCCAATATCTTTACACAGGGCGGAAGGAGCCGCAGGATACATACGGTCTTTTTCGCACCTGATTTCCAGGTGGCAGAGGAGATTCAGGACCGTCTTGGGTCAATAGGGAACATATCTTCAGATGGCCGTCCAATCTTTGGCTTTCCGGTAAAGGAGCTTGTCAAAATAGTAATGGAGGTATCACCTGACTGCCTTATAGTGCCGGCACATATCTGGACCCCATGGTTTTCCCTGTTTGGTGCAAAATCCGGCTTTGATACACTGGAAGAGTGCTTTGAGGAACAGAGCGGGCATATTTTCGCCCTGGAGACCGGACTCTCTTCAGATCCTCAGATGAACTGGCGCCTATCCGCCCTGGATCAATACACACTGATTTCAAACTCCGATGCCCATTCTCCCTCCAAACTGGCAAGGGAGGCAAATTGCTTTTCCTGCGGACTCACCTATGAATCAATTACTGCTGCCATCAAGGATCCGGGCCGTGGCTTTGAGGGGACCATCGAGTTTTTCCCGGAAGAGGGTAAATATCACTATGATGGTCACAGGGCCTGTGGTGTCTGCATGAAGCCAAAGGAGACCATCGAACACAAAGGCAAGTGTCCGGTATGCGGCCAGAATCTCACAGTAGGCGTTCTGCATCGGATAGAGGAGCTTGCCGACAGGCCTGAGGGCTTTATTCCTGAAACCGCAAGACCCTGTGTGCATCTTGTGCCTCTCGAGGAGATTGTCGCTGAGGCATTCGGCGTGCGCAGCATCACAGGCAGGGTGAAAAAAGAGTACCAGAGACTGATTCAGCTTGGAGGATCTGAAATGGACATACTCCTCTGGAAGGATGCCGGGGAGCTTCGGCACTTTGTCCCTGACAGGATCTTGGAAGGAATACTGCGCATGAGAAATGGTGAGATAAAGATAAGCCCCGGTCACGACGGACTCTATGGAAAGATCAGCATATTTTCCGAAGAAGAGAGAAAAGAGTTACGGTCCTCAAAGACAAAGACTTCTTCAAAAGACAGGGCGGTGCAAATGGACCTGTTTTAACGGATCTTCCAATTTGTAGATCAGGTATTTGGTTATCAGACGGGGGTGCACTTACGTACCCTGTGATGGGATACGTCTCATCTCCTATCCAGAATATCAAGGTGCGGAAGCCGGAGGAGCCATGAACTCAGGTCCTATGGGATCAATTACTGTCTCTTTCAGTATTTCATCAATGGCTTCCATAGACGAGTTGTCTAATTTCCATCCCAAAGTGTCTGAAACCGGATCAAGTTGATCCGGCCGCCTTGCTCCCCAAATGGCAATGTTTACTCCCGGTCTATCCAGCAGCCACCTTATAGCCAGGTGTAATACACCTTTCCCAAAGTTTTTTCGGGCATATTCATCCAGCCGGGCAACAGCCTTCAAATATTGATCATACCGGGGCTGCCTGAATTTTGGATCTATTTTTCGGAGATCATCTCCCAAAAACTCAGTCTCCTTTTGCATTCTGCCTGTAAGAAGACCCCAGCACAGTGGGCCATAGACCAGTGTCGTAATATCGTTATCAATACAGTATGGGAGAATATTATCCTCGATTTTCCGTTCGAACAGATTGTAAGGTGGCTGGCTGGTGTGAAGCTCAGAATACTTTCTGAAGGCATCCATATGTTGCGGGGTATAGTTGCTTACTCCTATGGCCCTGATTTTACCTTCCATATAAAGATCTTGCATAGTTTCTGCAGTTTCCCCAAATGGCGTTGCAGGGTCTGGCCAGTGGATTTGGTAGATATCGATATAGTCAGTCCGGAGCCTGCGAAGAGAGTCCTCGATCTCAGCAAGTATCCGTTGCCGGGAAGAATTTCTGACAACTCTCCCCTTATCATCCCATTCCAGTCCCGCCTTTGTGGCAATTATTACCTGGTCCCTATTTCCGTATTCAGCCAGGGCTCTGCCTACGAGCTCTTCTGATTTCCCGAATCCATAGACCGGTGCCGTGTCGATAAGATTGATACCCAGGTCCAGGGCAGTACGAATGGTGTTCACAGCCTGCTGTTCCTCAGTACCTCCCCACATCCAGCCTCCTATAGCCCATGTACCGAGGGCAATGCGTGAGGTCTCGATCTCAGTTCTGCTGATACGCACAAAATCCATAATTCCTTTCTCCTCAACCGCAAACAAGGAGCGAGAGCATGTTGGAAAAAGAAGCACCCTGTGATCGGTTACCTCAATAAGTCCGAGGGTGGGGAGGGAAACAGGAAACCGGATTTTTAGAAGACCATGGCAAGACTTTGCTGGGCAACGTTAGCCACTTGTGCCAGCCCTTCTGGTAATATCCCAAAATACATGATTCCAAGGGCAGCGGCAATCAATGCTATCATTGAAGTAAAGCCAACCCTGCCGGCCACGACCTCCCTGGACGGCTCCATCATATACAGCATCCATATCACCCGCAGGTAGTAATAAGCCCCGATAACACAGGTCATTATACCCAGCGCGGCAAGGAGCAGGTATCCTTCTTTTATGGCCGCTGCAAACAAATAGAACTTACCGATAAAACCGGCAGTGGGAGGAAGCCCGGCCATGGAAACCAGGAAAAGGGACATCAGAAAGCTGAGAGCGGGATACTTAAATCCCAACCCCTGGTAATCTTCCAGGGTCTGGGCCTTACCCTCCTGACCATCCAGCAGATAAAGCACGCCAAAGGCCCCCATATTCATCAGCGTATACGCAAAGAGATAGAACAGCACGCCCATACGGCCTTCATCATTGGCTGCAAGGATCCCCAAGACCATGTATCCGGCATGTGCTATGGAGGAATAGGCCAGCATGCGTTTCACATTCCGCTGGGATACTGCAACCAGGTTGCCAATAAACATGGTAATGAGGGCCAGCCACCACAACAGGGGTTTCCAGTAGACTGCCAAAGCCGCCAGGTTGACAGTGGATTGGAACTCGGGTTGCCCGCTGTGTACAAGAATCGGGGTAAAGGTAACGCTCAAGAGCTTGATAAATATCCCAAAGGCCCCGGCCTTCACCGCCGTGGCCATAAATCCGGTTATAACCGCAGGGCTGCCCTCATAGACATCCGGGGTCCACATATGGAATGGTACAAGGGCCATTTTGAAAAACAGTCCTGACATGAGCAACGCCATGGCAACAAGTACCCCGGGATGCTCAAAAAGAGAACCTGCGGCAAGCACCTGAGCGATCTTTGTGATATTGACAGTGCCGGTCAGGCCGAACATCAGTGCAACCCCGAACAGGAAGAACGCAGACCCAAAACTCCCGAGAAGGAAATACTTCAGGGCCCCTTCCTGTGACCTCCTGTCGTTCTTCAGGAACGCAGCCAGGACATATACCGAAAGGGACATGACCTCAAGGGCAATAAACATCATGAGCAGGTCAACCGACTGGACCATGGCTATGGCGCCATAAACTGCAAATAAAAGGAGGATGAAATATTCTGATCTGACCAGTTGATTGTTCCGCAAATAGCCTATACTCATCAGGCTCGCAAATATGCCGGACATCAATATTACACACGACACGAATACGGAAAACTTCTCTGTGGAGAAGACCCCGATCAACACTATTTCGTTTAGTGTCCACTCATGGCCGGTCATATACCACAAAGCGACCAAAAAGCTTAAAACAGTGAGCCAACCCATTGTCATTACATGGTCTGACCCTTTATTATTTCTTGATAGCCAAAGATCAACAAAAATAAGCACAAGGCCGGCAATAATAAGGATTATCTGTCCCCCAGCTACCTGCCATAGCTGGCTCAGGCTAAAGGAAAATCCAAGGTCGCTCATATTTATCACTCCTTAGCCGCACTCACATATAAAGGCGTCTTGTCACCAGAGGCATGATGCCCTGCAGCCGAACCAGGGAGCTCAGGTGCAGATATCTTGACCCGACTGATAAAGTGATCCGCGGAACTGTGCATCTTGTTCAGGAAGAAATTGGGATACAGGCCTATCCAGAATACCAGTGCAACCAGTGGAAGGAGATAGGCCAATTCCCTGAGGTTCAAGTCCTTAAGGTTTTCGTTCTTCGGGTTTGAGATCCTGCCGTAAAAGACCCTCTGATACATCCAGAACATATAAACTGCACCAAGTATTACACCGGTAGCTGCCAGCACGGCAGCAACCTTGTTCACTTCAAAGACCCCTAACAGGATAAGAAACTCGCCAATAAACCCGTTAGTAGTAGGAAACCCTACACTTGACAGGGTTATAAGGAAAAAGATAGAGGCATAAACAGGCATCTGCCTGCAAATTCCTCCATATTCCGCAATCAAACGGGTATGGCGTCTTTCATAGACTACGCCCACAAGAAGGAACAGGGCGCCGGTTGAAATGCCGTGGTTGATCATCTGGAGGACCGAGCCCTCAACACCATGACGGTTCAAGACATAAAGCCCGATCATGCAGTAACCAAGATGGGATACGGAAGAATACGCCACCAGTTTCTTTATATCCGGCTGCACCATGGCCACCATCGCCCCGTAAATAATGCCTATTATCGCAAGGGCTATAATGAGCGGGGCAAAAAAAGCCGACCCCTCAGGGAAAAGCGGCATTGCAAACCGGAAAAACCCATAGGTACCCATCTTCAGGAGAATGCCCGCCAGGATCACTGAACCGGCAGTCGGTGCCTCAACATGGGCATCCGGCAACCATGTATGGAATGGAAACATCGGGACCTTGATTGCAAATGCCAGAGCAAAGGCGCCGAAGAATAGTATTTCATACGTCCTTGCCAGATTCGTATTGTATAAAGAGAGCAGGTTGAAGGTCAGCTCACCGGTTTCCTGGCGGTGGAAATAAACAAGGCCGATGATGCACACCAACATGAGGAACGATCCAACTGCCGTAAACAGGAAGAATTTGATTGCGGCGTAAATCCTTCGTTCCCCGCCCCAAACACCTATGATGAGGTACATCGGAATGAGCATGAGCTCCCAAAACACATAGAAAAGAAAGAGATCCAGAGATACAAAGGTCCCCAGCATTGCTGTCTCGAGGACCAGCATTGATACCTGGAACTCCTTCACCCTTTTTGTAATGGCCGTCCAGGTTGAAAGGATCGTAATCGGAGTAAGAAAGGTAGTCAAAAGCACAAGCCAGAATGCAAGACCATCCAGACCCATAAAATATGTGATTCCATAGCTGGGGATCCATGTATATTTCTCTATGAACTGGAACCCTGCTATGTCCGGGTCAAAACCAAAGTACAATCTCAGCGAAACAATAAACACCAATGTGGATATTACCATTGATACCCAGCGAATGGCATTCTTCCCTGATTCACTCTGCTGCGGGATAAAGAGAACAGCCAGCACTCCCAACAGAGGTAAGAAGGTTACATAGGTTAATATGGGAGCATTCATAATTTACCCTTCGATCCTTTTATTTTGTTGCACTCCATAACCGCTCTTTCCAGACCCTGTCCCATATATGCAAATCCAGCCGATTTTACACAATGAAAAACCAGAGCATTACAACAAGCCCAAGAAGCATAAATGCACCGTAGGTCTGCACATAACCATTTTGGACCAGCCTTACAGCACCTGATCCCCTCTGTACCCACCATGCCTGTCCATTTACTCCTACGCCGTCGATACAGAACGCATCCACGACCTTCCATAAGAACATTGAGAGATAATAAAACGGAAGGACAGCCACATAGTAGTATATTTCGTCAACATAGTACTTGTTATAGACAAGCTTGTGATACAGGGAATAGGTCTCGCCAAGCCTGTCGGGAAGTACGTCAGCACGACGAATATAGATATGATAAGCCAGGGAAATACCGCCAATGGCTATGGCCACCGAAACGGCCATAAGCATCCACTCTACAGAGCTGGAATAGTGCTGTACGCCTGCATAAGCAGCGATTATTTTATGTGAGTGTTCAAATACCGGCTCAAAGAAGTTTTCGAGCACATTGGGGACATGGCCGAAGTAGCTGCCTATCAGATGCGGTATTCCCAGCCAGCCTCCGAATACCGACCCAAAAGCAAGAATCATGAGAGGACCTGTCATGCTTAATGGCGATTCATGTAAATGACGGGCCTGCTCCTCAGTGCCGCGGAACTTGCCGTGGAAGGTCATGAAAATGAGCCTGAACATATAGAATGCCGTTATTCCGGCAGCAAGAGCGCCGATAAACCAGACGATCTTACCTACAAGAGGATAATACGGGAACGTGAAAGCCTTCCACAAGATCTCATCCTTACTGAAGAACCCCGCAAAAGGAGGAACACCTGCAATAGCTATGGTGGCAAAAAGCATGGTGACATATGTGATAGGAACCTTCTTCCAAAGGCCTCCCATACTCCTCATATCCTGGTCCCCGCCCATGGCATGAATGACCGAGCCGGAGCAAAGGAACAGGCAGGCCTTGAAAAAGGCATGGGTCATGAGATGAAATATACCTGCCCCGTATGCGGCCACACTCACACCTATGAACATATACCCAAGCTGGCTTACCGTAGAGTATGCAAGGACTCTCTTGATATCGTTCTGCAGGATACCGATCGTTGCAGCTATAAAGGCAGTGGCCGCTGACATCAATACCAATACCAGTAACGCGGTAGGTGCCAGCGTATAGAGAATGTTGGTTCTTGCCACCATATAGACACCGGCGGTCACCATGGTGGCAGCATGGATGAGTGCCGAAACCGGGGTCGGACCTGCCATGGCATCCGGAAGCCAGACAAACAAGGGGATCTGTGCCGATTTTCCGGTTGCCCCCAGGAAAAGCAGGAGGCATATGGCTATCACGACCGGTGAGTTCATGGCCAGCATCCCATGCTCATACATGTGAACTGCCTTTGGAAATACATCAAGATAAGACAGAGAGCCAAAGGTAATGAACATCAGGAACATTCCCAGGAGAAAGCCGAAATCCCCGATCCTGTTTACAATAAAGGCCTTCTTGCCCGCATCCGCATTGACGTTCTCTTTGTACCAGAAACCGATCAGGAGATATGAAGCAAGGCCTACACCTTCCCAGCCGACAAACATCACTATATAGCTGGAACCCAGGACCAGCATTATCATGAAAAAGACGAACATATTCAGGTACGCAAAAAACCTCCAATATGACTCGTCATGTGCCATGTAGCCCATACTATATATATGAATAACAAAGCTCACGCCGGTGACTACCAGAATCATTACAGCGGAAAGCGGATCAATCATCAAGGAAATATCAATATTAAGATTGCCTATGCTCATCCAATTCCATAAAACCTGTACCAGCAACCTGTCTTCAGCCGGGCTGCATGCCATTTCGTATACGGCCAGAATGGAAAACAGAAAGGCCAGACCTATACTGGAACAGCCAATACAGTAAACACCGGCTCTCCCGATCCTTTGCCCCAACAGGCCATTAATCAGAAATCCTGTAAAAGGTATAAGTGGTATGAGAAACAGATAACCTTCCATGAATAGCTCTCCCTACATAGACAGGCTGTTTGCGCAGTAAAAGACAGAAGTAGGTGAATACAGATTCTTTACCATTTCAAGACATTAAACTTAGTTATGTCCACCTCCCGCACATGCCGGAAGAGGCCTATTAGTATCGCAAGGCCCACAGCAACCTCAGCCGCAGCTACCGCAAAGATAAAAAGCACCATAACCTGTCCTGCCATATCGGCCCTAAAATTGGAAAAGGCCACCATCATCAGATTTACTGCATTGAGCATAAGCTCAATAGACATAAACAGGATCAAGGCATTTCTCCTGGTACAAAAGCCAATGGCCCCCAAGCCAAAGAGTATTGATGACAAAACTATATAGTGTGTGAGCGTTGCCATTCAGCCCTCTCTTAAAGTTTCTTCTTACACAGATAGATCCCGCCAATCATTGCTACAAGCAGGAGTACGGATACAACCTCGAAATGAAGCAAAAAGTCATGGAAAAACAGATCGCCAAAAATAGATGGATTCCCGAATCCTTCAAAAATTCCCTTCATAGCCATTATGTCGGACACGCCCTTTGTCCCGACTGCCATCAAACCAATCAGGCACAACCCAAGTATTGCACCGAAGATCCTGTATGAGACATTGGCCTGGATAGTTGCAAACCTTTCGCCAGGGGTCATGAGGAGCATTATGACAAATACTATCAGGACCAGAATGGCCCCGGCATAAATGGCTACCTGGAAAATAGCAAGCAGGGGGGCATGAAGATGGAGATACAGGCTTGCAAGAGAAATAAAGACCGTAAGCAGCCCCATGGCACTGGGCAATGCATCCCTTGCTGCTATGGTAAACAGCCCCGCAATCACTGCAATAGCAGCAAATATCCAGAAATATAGATCCATATCAATCCCCCCGATTCCTCTGATAAACAAGGTGCACAACCTTCTTTCAGCACCTGATTTATTCCGCCTTCTCAGCGCCTTCAGGCTTCTCGGCGGCCTTCTTCTTTGCAATCGGCTTCTTCTTGGCCTTGCCTGCGACCGCAGCCTTGCCTTTCTTGGCCTCGGCACCCTCGGCCTTTTTATCCTTCTCCGGCTTAGGCGGAGCAGGAACAACTGGAACAGGCTTCCTTGGCGGCCTGAGCCTGCCCTCTTCCTTGGCCTTTCGATAATTTGCGAGCAGTCTGCGTTTATCCAGAATACATTCCTCTCTGGTATACCTGGCAAGCTCGAAATTCTGGCTCAAGACAATGGCCTGCTTGGGGCATACCTCCTGGCAAAAACCGCAGAAGATGCACCGCAGGAGGTCTACTTCAAAGGATGCAGGATATGTCTTGGCGGCATACTTATCTTCCTCGCCCTCCTCTCGCTTGCCCTTCTTTATGGTGATACACTTGGCCGGACAGATCTTTGCGCACATCCCGCACGCAATGCACTTCTCCCTGCCCTTATCGTCCCGCTGCAGCATATGTTCGCCGCGGAAGACAGGAGATATTTCTCTGGTGCGATCCTCCGGGTACTGCCAGCACGTTGGAATCGTATGGGGCCCAGGCCTGAACGAGGCCCTTACATTAAACACAAAGTGTCTCCACGTCAGCCTCAAACCCTTAAGGATCTCCCACAGATAGATCCGTTCACCCAGGGTATATTCCTTTTTGACAACCGGTTTGGCCATAATGTGCTCCGACTAGACCGTAAGCTGAATAAACAGCGCGGTAATAAAGATATTGAACAAAGCAAGAGGAATCAACGCCTTCCACCCCAGACCCATAACCTGATCATACCTGAACCGAGGCAATGTCCACCTGACCCACACAAACAGCCACAGGAAGAACGATACCTTCAGGAAAAATATGCAAAAAGAGACTATCCCCCAGAGCACGGGCCCGAGATATGCGCCTAAGTTAATATACGGTAAATGCCAGGAGCCAAAATACAGGGCGACAATCACGCCGGATATCGTTACCAGGTTTACATACTCCCCGAACAGATAAAGCCCCAGTCGCATTGAGCCATATTCCGTATGGTAGCCTGCGACAATTTCACTTTCCGCCTCCGGCAAGTCAAACGGCACCCGGTTGGCCTCCGCATAGGCAGCCACAATAAACAGAATAAATCCCAGAGGCTGCTTGAATATCCCCCAGTTTGGGAGAAATCCCAAAAAAGTGCCCTGCTGGGCAAGAGAGATCTCCCTGAGGCTGAAGGTACCGTATACGAACACCACAGCCAGCAGAGACAGCCCCAGGGGTACTTCATATGAAATCATCTGGGCAGTAGATCTCAGACCTCCAAGGATCGAATATTTGTTGGTAGAGCCCCAGCCGCCCAGTATTATACCGTAGACCGCCATGGAACCAATGGCCAATATGAAAAGAAATCCGATATTTACATCTGAGACCTGGAGTATTATCTCCTTGCCTCCAAGAATGATCTTGTCTCCAAAAGGCACAACCGCATAAGCCGAAAAGGCCGGAAGAGAAAAAAGCAAAGGACCCAGGATATAGAGGAGCTTCTGGGATCTTGCAGGTATTATTTCTTCCTTGGTGAAGAGCTTGATTCCGTCCGCTATGGGCTGGAACAATCCGAAAGGACCGGCGCGGTTGGGACCCGGCCTGTCCTGTATCATAGCTGCACCACGCCTTTCCACCCAGGTCATGACCACGGCTATGAGCAATACCCATACCCAGATGCAAACTACCTTAATAATCGCAATCAGCCAGTCATCCATGGGCATCAGCCTCCTTACCGGTCCAACTCGCCGGCAATAACGTTAAGACTACTGAGACAGGCAATCAGGTCGGCTATCAGCTCCCCCTTAACCAACTCAGGAAAGGCCTGATAGATCATATAGCATGGAGGCCTTATCCTGATTCTATAAGGATTGGCGGAACCATCGCTTTTTACAAAGAAACCCAACTCCCCGTTGGGAGACTCAAGAGCACTATATACTTCGCCTGCCGGGGGCTTGATGGTCTTGGGCACCCTTGCCATAAGAGGGGCGTCTGCAGGCATCTCCTTGTATAGCTTGTAAGCCTGGTCAATAATCCTGATCGATTGCTCCATCTCGATCATACGTACCTTATAACGATCAAATACATCGCCGTTCTTTCCTACTGGCACTTCAAAGTCAAATTTGTCATACATGCAGTATGGCTCGTCCTTCCGAAGGTCTCTCTTGACGCCGCACGCCCTGAGACAAGGGCCTGTAAAGCCCCAGTTCAGAGCGTCTTCTGCAGAAAAAGCACTGACTCCTATCGTACGATCCATCCAGATGCGGTTGTGAGTGAGGAGCTTTTCAGTTTCTTCGTTGGCCTTTCGCACATTGGGCTTGAGCTCTTCCCACCTCTCCTCGAAGTCATCAGGCAGATCGGCATCCACTCCGCCTATGCGGCCAAAGGTATTGGTCAGCCTTGCCCCATTGAACCACTCAAATATCTCGTAGATCTCCTCACGCTGGATGATGAGATAGAAGAAGGGCGTAAAGGCCCCTAAATCCACGCCAAGGATCCCCACGCAGACCTGGTGATCTGCGATCCTGGCCAGTTCCATCATGATTACCCGGATAAGCTGAGCCTTCTCAGGTACCTCGATCCCCATCAACTTCTCAACGGCCATCTCGTATGAGACATTGTTGGGAATGGCGGAACAGTAATTGAGCCTGTCAGTAATAGGAATGAATTGATGATAGGTAAGGTTTTCGCCCAGCTTCTCCACGCCACGGTGTAGATATCCTATCTCTGGGTCGGCCTTAATTATGTACTCTCCGTCTGTCAGAGTAATTACACGGAGAGTACCGTGCATGGCCGGATGAGAAGGGCCGATATTAACAGTTACATAGTCACCTGTTTCGTGACCGGTCTGAGGAGTAGGATTCTGATTCACCTTCATTTCTCCTAATCTTCGTATATCAGGTGACGCTCTTCCCCCTGCCCTTCCAAGGGATAGTCCTTGCGAAGCGGGTGGGCCGGAAAATCGTCCCACATCAGGAGTCTCTTGAGATTGGGATGACCTTTAAAGCGTACGCCATACATGTCAAACGCCTCCCGTTCGGGCCAGGTTGCGGCCTTCCACATGGAAGTCAGGCTGTCCACCTCCATATCATCCTCTGACACGCGCACCTTCACCTGCAGACGCTCATTTCGTTCAAGGCAAAGCAACAGGTAAACCACTTCAAAGCGTGGCGGGAGCGGCCCTTTCTCTTTCGGTTCTTCTGCCTCAGCACCCTCGCCTTCTTCTGCCTTCTTGGGCTTTTTCTTGGGCTTATTCAGGTCGAGGTTATCCACCCCGAACACGTCACTAAGGAAATTAAAACCTAGATCCGGAGTGTCCCGCAAAAGGCGCATTGCTTCGAGCAGTCTCCTCTTGGGGACCTCTACGCTCACATCGCCTTGACATTCGGTCATGGCCACAACAAGGCTTTCAGGCCCGAGACACTGTTCCACTCTCTTCTTGAGATCCATGATTATGTACCCACCAACAAGTCAGAGTACTTCTTATGTATGATCGGATGACTCTTCTCAGTCTTTTTAATAAACATCAACAAGGCCTGCAACAGGGCCTCAGGCCTGGGAGGACACCCCGGAATGTAAATATCCACAGGTACGAGCTTGTCTATGCCCTGAAGCGTGGAATAGGTCCTGAAAACACCCCCACTGCAGGCACAGGCACCCATGGAAATAACACATTTAGGCTCAGCCATCTGGTCATATATCTTCTTGAAAACAGGGGCCATCTTCATGGTTATGGTCCCTGCCTGTATCAGCACATCTGCCTGACGAGGTGAAAAGCTGGGTCGCTCCGCCCCGAATCTCGCCATATCGTAACCTGCGGCCAGGGCACACATCATCTCAATGCCACAACAGGCAGTACCATACGGAAGAGGCCATGGTGATCTTTTCCGTCCCCAGTTGATCAGCCACTCCAATTTGGTAGCTATCCATCCGCCGCCGTTGTATGCCTCGGTTGCCATACTCAGTATCCCCCTAATCCCACTCTATGGCGCCTTTCTTAATGGCATATATAAGACCGGCCAACAAGACCCCTACAAAGATGAATACCTCAAAAAAAATGCCCCAGCCGGCTTGAGCTAAGGTATGATATCTGACAGCCAAAGGATAGATCAGCACTGTTTCCAGATCGAATACCAAAAAGAGTATTGCAACAAGGAAATATTTGACATCGTATCGTGTACGACTGGGGTCCAAAAGCGGCACACCACATTCGTAAGTACTCTGCTTGCTGGCACTGGGACGAGAAGGCCCGAGAACGTAAGCCCCGGCAAGCATGAGAATAATTACCAGCAGCGACATGCCAAGATACATGACGATGGTTTCAAAACCGCTCATCATGTCAAAAGCCCTCCTCTCAAAACAAATCCCAACCTGATCGTTCAAACAACACTGAATCCCAATTCAGTATTTATACCACGATCAGGTAATAACTAAAATATGGTGCAGCCAATATTTTTTCTTTGGTATACACATAGCCAGTGTATAGGCCCTTCCAAATATATTGTCAAGGGTAATGCTTTTACACTGTGTCCATGTCTAATATCAAAGACTTTGGTGGATTCACCTATCACAAGAGAACTCGGCTGTCAAGACAAAAAATGAATCCTCACTGGATATTTCATATAAGCGCAGGCGAATTTTGTGACGCAGCACAGGAGGCTCTTTTGAGCCTTCAGAGGCAAGCTGTGATCGTCTTTTCTCAAGCTATGGGTAAAAATACCACCATAGCCAGG
>PQXD01000001.1:194320-196400 GCA_003194485.1 Deltaproteobacteria bacterium | reverse complement strand
AAAAAAAATTAGAAAAATTGAGGAGTTGACTCAAAAAATGGTTGCTCTATGAAAGAATCTTCAGACCAATGGCAGTAATTGTATGGCAAGCAGCCTACCCGGTGCTTGCTGCCTGTATCTTATATGAAATATCCAGATGAATCCTCACTCATTAAGCCTGGTCGACATTTCAGGACCGCATCCGCTGAAATTCCTTGACATTTGAACCAATTGCCGGCATCGATTCTGTTCTACGGAGGTAAAAAACATGAAAAAACGCCCAACCCATATTCCGCTGGAAGAGAGAATAATCTTTGCCCTTGATGTGCCAACGCCAGAGGAGGCTGTGGCTTGGGTAAAGCGGCTGGGCAACAAAATCAGGTTCTATAAGGTCGGTCTTCAACTGTTCCTTTCATGTGGATTTGAAATTGTGGACTGGATTACACGCCAGGGATTCAAGCTGATGCTGGACCTTAAGTTCTTTGATGTTCCACAGACAATAGCGCTGGCAGTTGCACAGCTCAGAGGCCATAGAATTACCTTTGCGACTGTCCACGGGAACAGACCGATTTTGAAGGCGGCTAATGAAGCCAAAGGAGATATAAAGCTGCTGGCAGTTACGGTCCTCACGAGCATTGGTGACCGGGAGACCGGGGAGCCGGGACAGGAGAAAACCGTAAAAGAGCTGGTGCTCTTTCGGGGAAGAAATGCGCTGAAACTTGGCTGTGATGGAATAATCTGCTCAGGGCTTGAGGTCGCCGACCTCCGGAATGAGCTTGGAAAGGATTTCATCATTGTTACACCCGGCATAAGACCTTCCAAAAGCGGCAGGCTTCCGGAAGATGATCAGAAAAGAATAGCAACTGCAAGACAGGCAATTGCCAGCGGGGCTGACTATCTCGTAGTCGGCAGGCCCATAAGCCGATCAGATTCTCCTGAATTGGTGATAGAAGAGCTTCAAGAGGAGATAAGCGACGCCCTCAACGAACTGAAAGGATGATTCGAACACGGGATAGGCGTTCAAAGGTTCAGAAGTTCACCGTTCAAGGTTGCTTTTCTTTTGTTAACCTTAACTAACCTCGCACCTCAAACGTAACCGGTCACAGGGTGGGATCTTCTTTCAACATGTTCTCGCCCCTTGTTTTATAAGGCTTTTGCAGCGGGGGAGTCTTGCCTCCTCCCCGTTCTCCTCCGCTTCGCTCCGGAGCCGGGGTTTCCCCCGCTGCAAAAGCCGATAAAACTGCAGGGGTAACGCAAATCGTTTCCAGAAGATCCCACCCTGTGACCGGTTACCCTTAAACCCTTAAACCCCTGAACCTTTGAACCCCTGAACCCCTGAACCCCTGAACCTTTGAACCCCTGAACCTGTCAACTATGGTTACCCGCCATGTCTTGATTTGGCAGATGCAACTGTTCGATATACAAGCTCAAAGACCTCTTCAAAGGAAGTGGGTGTGAGCTTCCCCATTTCTATAAATTTTACCACTATCTCCTTTGTGACCTTGAGTATCAGCTCCTCTTCACGGAGCTTGAAATCACGGTCCCGGTCTTTATCCCTGTTTTTGAAATCAGGCATTTCCCGCCGGTCTCCGGACCATAAACAATAAGGTCCCTGCTTCAGAAGAAGGCCGATTTCTCATTAGCAGGGACCTCCGCTTACTAAGAAAAACCCGGAAAGGGCCCTCCTTACAGTAATCTCTGAGCGTTCAAAGGTTCATAAGGTTCACTGTTCAAGGTTATCTTTCTTAAAATTCAACCTCCATTCAGAACTTATGAATCAACGGCTTAAATTTTCAGTGAACCCTGAACCTTTCAACCGTGAACGGCCATAGTAATTTTTCAAATTGGTGGAGCTGAGCGGGATCGAACCGCTGACCTCTTGAATGCCATTCAAGCGCTCTCCCAGCTGAGCTACAGCCCCACTGGCGAAAAACTATTAACATACTGGCTTGTTAGCGTCAAGAAAGGTAAGATAGGCCTGGATATTTCATATAAGCGCAGGCGAATTTTGTGACGCAGCACAGGAGGCTCTTTTGAGCCTTCAGAGGCAAGCTGTGATCGTCTTTTCTCAAGCTATGGGTAAAAATACCACCATAGCCAG
>PQXD01000001.1:181411-192436 GCA_003194485.1 Deltaproteobacteria bacterium | reverse complement strand
TATGGCAGCAAACGTGGTGATGAACTTCCTGAGGATTTGAGTACTGCAGAAAAAAGGCTTGCAAAGATCAAAGAGGCTAAAAAATACCTGGAAGCCAGAAAAAAGGCTGAAGCCAAAAAGAGCAAGGAGTCTCATAAGAAACACGGCAGAAAATCTCAAAAGCCTGACGACACAGTGAAGCCTGAAACCAAGGTCAATATGACCGATTCTGAGAGTCGTATTCAGAAGACGTCCAAAGGTTATATTCAAGGTTATAATGCTCAGGCCGTAGCTACAGAAGACCAGATAGTTATTGCCTGTGACGTGGTGAATGAGGCCAATGACATTCATCAGCTTAAACCTATGCTGGAGCAGGCACAGCAGAATCTTTCAGAAATAGATGTTTACGCAAAGACAGTCCTTGCTGACGCAGGGTATTGCAGTGACGATAATCTTGAATACCTGGAATCCAAGGATGAAATAAACGCTCTTGTTTCAACCCGGAAAGAGCAAGAGATGAGAAAGGCCGAATCCGGCTCCAAAAATATCAGGCACCGTTCCGACAGATACAAGGCCATGGACAGGAACCTCCAAAACCCAGTCAGTCGATATATTTATGGATTTCGCAAGCGAATAATTGAACCTGTATTTGGGCAGATGAAACATTGTCAGGGTTTCCCCGGCTTTCTCTTACGTGGACTTGAGAAGGTTAAGAACGAATTCACCTTATGGTGCAGTGCGCACAATATTTTGAAGCTATACAGATATGGCGACAGAAAAACGGCAATATGAGCATAAAATAGAGGAAAACAGGGGGTGGAATAAGGCTCTTATGACAATGAATCTCAATAATCAGCATTTCCAGAAAGTCCAGAGGGGCATAAGGCCAAAATTTGGCCGAATCGAAATCTTCGGCTGATATGATTTACGGGACACGCTCCAATGGGGATTCAACTGGGGCGAAGTGTATTGATACAGGGTAGCTCCAGAAGATGGTACCGGGGTTGCCAACGTCCCCCATTCACTCCCCGGGATTACAACGCCCGTTTTACTGCAACCCACTGAACTGTAAGCGTTTACAGGGTGCTGCAGATGCGAGGCGGAGGGTACGCAGACGTACTCCCTGTACTTCAAGTGCCCTGTAGTTAATACGCCCCCTTCCCCTTTATTACGCACCAGACAGTCTTGAAGATTATCTTTATATCTAACCAAAAATTGTTGTTAAGCACATACCAGTTATCCAGCTCCACCCGTTCCTGGTAGTCCGCAGTATCACTGCGCTTGCCCACCTGCCAGGGCCCGGTGATGCCGGGTTTGATGGAACAGTAAATCCCCGCATTTTCCTTGTAATAGTCGTGTAATTCACGGTGCACAATGGGCCTTGCGCCCACCACGCTCATTTCGCCTCTCAGTACGTTGATAAACTGCGGCAGTTCATCCAGGCTGGCCTTTCTCAGAAACCGCCCGACCCGTGTGATCCTCGGATCGTTTTTGAGCTTGAAGGTCTGCTCCCACTCCTTTCGCGCCTTCGGGTCATTGTCCAGGATTTCCTTCAGTTTTTTATCAGCATCCACGTACATAGTCCTGAACTTGAGACAGAAAAAATCCCTGCCGGTCACTGTAATACGGCGTTGCCTATAAAATATAGGCCCTCCGTCATCGAGCTTGATAAGCATGGCAATAATCAGCAATAAGGGCAGGGCCATCAAAATCACCGCCAAAGAGAAAAAGATGTCAAACACCCGCTTTTGCCCGGAATCCGGATTAAAATCCAAGAGCATCACATTCCCCAGGTGTTCCAGCCGCGTATTGAAGATACGGAAGGCATAAAGGTCAGGCACAAGGTAAATCCTGGCCCCATAGGTTCTGCAACTGTTTAAGATATCATGGATTTTTTTCTCGGCCCGCATGGGCAGGGCGATATATACGAAATCTACAACGTTGTTTTTCAGGTACTCCTTCAGCTCTGATATGACCCCCAGAACTTTCTTCTTCTGACCCTTGCCAACAAGATCCTCTGTTGTTTCACTATCATCGAAAAAGCCAAGCACCCTGATGCCGGACCATGGAATTGTATCAATATATCCGGCCAAAGACAGCCCCAAATCACCGGCGCCTACAATCACGGCGCTTCGCTGGTTCTTTCCTCGGCTTCGCATAAAACGAAGCATCTTGTGGGCTCCCGCATGCATCAGAAAAATAGACATCGGTGCAGCCACAAACCAGGTCATCAACACAAACCGGGAATACTGTTGAGCCACCTTGAAAAAAAACAGCAGAAACAAAACCAGGCACACCATACTCAACCATGCTGTCAGCACGTTCAACTCGCTCAAATAGACCTGTCCTCGCCATGGCATGTACACGCCCATAAAATGAAAGATCAGGAGGGTCATACAAAATGAAAGCAGCGCCAATGATTCATAGCGCTCGTTCCATTGCCCGGTATACAGCATGACAATGGGATAAAGCATAAGCGCGACCACCGCGCCGTCTAACAGACGCAAACATATCATTAAGAAAGGACTCGATTCTCTTAAAGATGGTTTTATGCGCCCGACCATGATAAGTTTCTCCTTGTTTTCTCACCACAGAGACCCAGAAAAGAATGCCTTCTAATTCAACCCATTTTTACCTGCTCCTCAATCCAGGCATAGGTCTTCTCCATTCCCGCCCACAACGGACTGGTCGGGCGCCAGCCAAGCTTTTTCTCAATCAGCCGGTTGTCTGAATTCCTGCCCCGAACACCTAACGGTCCGTCAATGTGTCTTTTTGTGAGCTTTTTCCCGGCAACTTTCATGGCCATATCCGCTAACTGGTTAATGGTCACCATTTCATCCGAGCCGATATTCACCGGACCTGTCCAGTCTGAGCGCGTCAGCCGAATAGTGCCTTCCAGGCACTCATCGATGAATAAAAAGGACCGGGTCTGTTTTCCATCCCCCCAGATGTCAATCTCCCCGCCGTCTTCTGCCAAGGCCACCTTGCGGCACATTGCGGCAGGGGCCTTTTCTCTTCCATCGTTCCATGCCCCGAACGGTCCGAAAATATTATGATACCGGGCGATCCGTACCTCCATGCCCTTGTTGCGCTGATAGGCCAAATACATCCGCTCGCTGAAAAGCTTCTCCCATCCATAGTCGCTGTCCGGCTGAGCAGGATAGGCGCTGTCTTCCGCACAATTAGGATTGTCCGGATCCATTTGGTTGTATTCCGGATAGATGCATGCAGAAGAGGAATAAAAGATGCGTTTGACATTGCGCTTCCAGCAGGTATCGAGCATGTTCAGGTTGATCTGTCCCGAGTTGTGCATGATATCAGCATCATGCTTGCCGGTAAACACATACCCGGCCCCACCCATGTCCGCGGCAAACTGGTACACCTCGTCAAATTTTCTGTCCACGATCTGCCGGCACAGATACTGGTCCCGCAAATCGCCTATCACGAAATCATCCGCCGCAGTCTCCCAAAATTCAGGATACTTCAGGTCCACCCCGCGCACCCAATATCCTTCTTCCTTCAGTCTTCTGACCATGTGGGAGCCGATAAATCCTCCCGCACCACAAACCAGAGCCGTTTTCATTCCTTTACTCCTTTTTTTCACCACGAAGACACGAAGTACACAAAGTTAAGAATCTTTATCCGCGGGGTGAACCGCGGATAAATAAATGTCTTTTGGCTGCCGTACCCGGCAGACAAAATTCTTTCCTTCTTCTTTGAGTCTCTTCCTTCGTGCTCTTCGTGCCTTTGTGGTTCAATTTTTACTTTGGCCAGTAATCATTTACCATCCTTTTTATGCCTTGCTTCATCAAAGGCACATGCCAGTTCAGCAGATACCCAAGGTGCAGCTTTTTCATCTTAAGATAGGTCAGAAGCTGGGCCTCATGTATGGGCTGTAATTTTTTAACCGTCTTATTTTCAACGATCACACAGTCATCAACCAGCATATTCACCCGGTATCCAGCATCGATTCGGATCGGTCCGTACGCTATAGGCAACAAGCGTTCACATGCCACTATATGGCCCATGTGTTCAAGCTCATAGGTCAGGCATTTCTGATAGGCGGATTCTAACAAACCCGGACCCAAAACAGAGTGGACCTTAATAGCACAGTGAACAATATCCTTGCCAATATCCTCAATATCCATATTGTACAAATTTTGAACCACAAAGGCACAAAGGCACAAGGTAAAAATTTCTATGCGCGGGGTGAACCGCGCATAGAAAACTTACTATTCTCTTTTTCTCATCCTTCGTGTCCTTCGTGCCTTCGTGGTTTATTTCCTTTTTTCACACTGCAAGGCCTGACAGTATCGCTTCAAATCTGTCGGTAATTTTCCCAATATCAAAATGCTCCTCCGCATACCTCCGCCCATTCTTTCCCATCTGCTCTCTCAGCTTCTTATCTTCTTTCAGCCTCTCTGCGCCCTCTAAAAATACAGACACATTCTCCGGCTCAACCACAATCCCGGCCTCATTCTTATCCACAATCCTCGCTGCCAAATTCTCCAACGGCATGGCCAATAAAAGCGGTCTCTTGGCGCAAAGAGAAGTCAAGACCTTGGACGGGACCGCGAATACCCCGGCATCTTTTTCCAACAGGGCCAGGAGGACATCTGCTGCAGCCAATACTTCAGGCAGTTCTTTATAGGGCTGGAAGGGGAGTATAATGAGATTGTCCAGACCGTGCTCAGCCTTTTTCTGCTTCAAATATTCCTCCCCCAGCCCCTCGGTGATGACCACTACCCTGACTGCTGGATTATCCCTGTATTGCCAAGCCAGGTCCGCCAAAAGCTGCGGATTGTGCTTCATACCCAGGGTGCCGGAGTAGAGGAAACAAAAAAAATCAGCCAGGCCATTTCTGTGGCTCCAGCCGTTTCTCCTGTCAAATATAGGGATTTCATTCAGGGGAGCCCAGTTGTGAATGACATGTACAGCTTCTTTGGGCACACCTGCTCTTGTGAGCACAGGCACAAAGTCCTCGGTTATAGCCACAACAGCCTGGCTCTTTTTTAATAATCTGTTTTCCAGATGGACATAATGATTGCCAATCAGATGACCGATTCCGGGCAGTTTTTTGGACACGTTATTCTTGATCCCGGTTCCCAGGACATCCTGAAGCCAAAAAATAAATTGAATATTTTGCTTATGGCATTGAGCCATGAGCCGGCTTTGTGCCCCAAGGGGGGGTGTTGGCAGAAATAACTGCATCAGGAGCAAATTCATCCACAGTCTTAACCAGCAGCCTGCCAAGCTCCCTTTCTTGAATATAGCGCTGGGTCAATCCATAACGGTTAAAAGGCCGGGACAGGGTAATGGGCTTGATGTCAAAGCAGGAAGGATCAGATTCCTGCTTTTGCAAGGCCCCACGCGGTTGCTGGACAGAAGCGCAGTATGTATGCAGGACTTTATGCCCACGCTCTGCAAGCTGTCTGCTCAACTGCACCTGGAAGGGGTGGCCGGCATGGTCGTTGATGAGGATACGCATTTTTCAATTTTTCATTCAATTTTCATCACAACCTTTTGTGTTAGTGAAAAGAAAATCCCCTTGCACGGTACCGCCACTCTTGTCGTAGCTCATGTTATAAACGCCTTTCAGTACAAAATCCCGCTCGCGCAACCACTCAATAACCTCATGGGCCAATGCCTGCCCAGTGTACAATTCCACAAAAGAGCATTCGGCATACACGTATGAAAAGCGTTCCAGCAGGTCCTCACACCCACGAAGCGCTTCCAGCTCAAATCCCTGGACATCCAGCTTGAGCAAGGCCGGGGCTTGTATGTCTTCAGCCGAGATGAAATCGGCCAGCCTTCCCACCTGTATTTTTTCGGTCCGCACCTCGCCGGTACCGGGAAAGAGGTGTTGCTGCAAGTTTGAAATCGGCAGCAGGGAGGAGGAATCGTCCGCAGCCGCTACATGCATGGTCGCAGTCCCGGTCTCCGGCCCGATGGCCGACTGATGGAACCTTACATTCGGGTCACCTTGAAACACTTTTTGAAATCGTGCCGCCGGCCCGGAAAGCGGCTCAAAGGCAATCACCATTGCCTTTGGCGCCCACCTCCGCACCGCTAAAGAAAACTGCCCCCGGTTAGCCCCGATATCAATCACCGTCGCCAGCTCCGGCCCCAGCACATACCGGTGTTCAGGAGCGGCGGCAACCCCCAAGAAGACAGCCTTCAACCATTGTGGGTTGCCGGCACAAATTATCCGTGCCAGCTTGCGTCCCTTTTTGCCCAGACTTAAAGTCACGGCCGTTCTCTTTCCTCGAGCCGTTCTATCTGCATCTCCTTATGCCGCCAGTTCCGACAATAATTCCTGCCATCGCTTTTTATTCTGATGGAAAGTATCTGCGAACATATCCATTGCCGCTTTGGATGCGGCTGCAAAGGAAGCAGGATCATCCGTCCATTTTTTTATTTTCTCCAGCGCGGCAGGGACAAAAGGCTCGTGGGGATCAATAACTTCCCCGCAATCCTTTCCGACGATTTCAGGGATACAACCACGCCCGTATGCGATAACAGGAACGCCGCTCCGCATGGCCTCATGGTTTACAATACCTTCGGTCTCATTTGCATATCGGGTCGGAAAAATTAACACATCAATGCCCGCAAAAAACATATCCTTATCACTCCCATATTTAGGACCGACGTACTCTATATGTCTCAATTGAGCCAGTCGAGACCGGACCAAATTTTCAACACGGGCGTCTTGAAACGGACCGGCAAGTTTAGCTTTAACTGGAATATTTTCTTTTTCAACAGTAGAGACTAAATCAAGGAACTCGAAAACGCCTTTCTCTCTTGAAATATTGCTGATAAAGCCCAGCGTAATAAGCCTGGTTCTAATCTGACTCGGGGTTGTTCCATTATCCATAAGGAATACGGTATTGGAAATCGGCCAGACGTGTTTTAGCGTATAGGTCGCGCGTAACTTCGCAGCCATAACAGGCGACTGCGTAATATGAACAGCAGAAGCACCAGCCGCTTTTGTAAGAACCGTTGTATAAAAAATAGGTTTATTCAAGTAAGCAAAACTGTGGTGGTGTAAATGCAGCCTCATACCATGCAGCCGCGCCAGAAGAACGAATAACATTTCGTAAAATTGCCCCAGCCCACCGGAAACGCTGATATAAAAAATAGAGCCGCGAAGGTCCCGCATCAATGCCATGCGAAACAGGCCACGTAACACCTTGGGCAAGCGCCCCAGCCTGACCAGAAAGGAACGATCCAGATTTAAAGCTGACACACCAATAACTGCCGGGGTAATCCCCGCCTTTTCAAACTCATTCCGCACGGCGGCATTGATTACCGGCATGCCTCGCACCGGCGGCGGGAAGCCCCCCACCATGAGAATCCGGAGCTTTTCTTTTATGCCATTTCTTCTAACTTGAGAATCCATAAGAAAATTTATCAACCTGTCAGTTAACCCGATCAACCTCTATCGGCAGCCTTTCTATATGGCACGCATAAAGCTTTTTCATAACCCCAGCGGTTACATAAATTCAACCCGAGCCGGTTATCGAGCCTTTGAATTTCAGGATAAAAGACGGCACGAAGATGATTTAATGTGGCGGGTGACATTTCCGGTTTATCCCGGTGGCTGTAAGTGGCGTACAGCGTCCGATTCAGCAGGGGGGATGATTTTACCCGATTGACAATATTCGGCATTCCCAGGCTTCTTACCTGCCATCCAATACTTCTTGCAACACCAGCCAGAAATCGCGACCTGGGTTTTGCTGCTGCCAGGGTTTTTTCTTTCATATCTTCTGGCAAAAATATTTGTTCAATACTTAGAAATTTGCAAATATTGTTGAAAAATTGCTGGGGGTTAGCCGCCAGGTCATCAAACACAGCCACATAAATTTGTTCACGCCGGAACAGTTGCAGATAGTTCTCAAGGTGCCTGGCATAACAACCATGATCAATCAGTTCATCAACCTGTTGAAGCGCTGTTTCAAAATCCGTAGACACTCTTCCCTGCTTGATCATGTATAGATACGCAGAGAAGGCCCTCTGGGCCGGCTCCCGCAGGCAGACCATCAACTTGGCTGAAGGGAGATCGCGGGCGATGCGTTCGCACGCTGGCCGCGAAAAAAGGTAATCATGGCAAATTTCTCCAATGATCTGGTGCGCTGCTTCGGCGTTCTTAAAAAAGTCGAGATACCAGGTCCACCCCTTTTCGTAAAACCGGTCGAAAAAGAACAACTCTTTTACATAGGGCAAATAGATCGATTTATGCTTTTTAAGCGCGCGGTATAACCATGTGGAACCGGCTTTGTCCGGTCCGATAAAAAGGAAGTTGGGGATATTTTGTTGCATGCTTTAGTTTGTCATTTTTAAAACGTGGCCATGCCGCAATCTTTCGATTAATAATTTTGGATTTTCACAATATTCCAGAAACTTGAAAGCGAAACGAAAAATATGATCTGAGACATTATAGTTTTTCTTGCGCACTTTTTTAAAAATCGTACTTTTGTACTCATTGTACTTTATGCTCGAGTGTTCTGAAAGAGACAGGCTTCCTGGATATATCCTAAACGTCCCAAGGTAGTTATCAATACGACCGAATTTCGCCCCAGCCAAAGCCATGTCGATCCAAAGCTCTCCATCCCATGCAACTTGGCTTGTTTTATTAAACCCTCCTGCTTTTTTGAAATATTCAGGTCGAAAAAAGGTGGCTTGCTGTGCCAACGTTGCTGCACCATAAATTGCACGCAGGGGAGTGAACTTCCTTGAGTAAAATCTCCGTAGGACCTTCCCATCGCGGTCTACTATAAAAACATTTCCACTTATAACATCCTTTTGGGGATTAGAGTTGAATGCTGCAGCAATTGTATTTATCGCTCCAGGTAATAAATAATATCAGCATTAATGAACCCGAAAATGTCTCCTGTCGCATGGGCAAAGCCTTTGTTAAGGCCGTCTGCTGGGCCTTCATCCGGATCGAAAATAATTTTGTCGATTCGGTTCTGGTATTTTTCGATGATTCCCCGGCTGCCGTCGGTGGAGCCAGGATCGACCACGATGTATTCAATATCAGGATAATCCTGGTTGATGACCGAACGGATGGCCTGTTCCAGAAACCTGGCTTGGTTGTAGGAAATGGTGACTATAGATACGCGCATTTCAGGTTTTCCTTGGTCTAACTGGGTATCGCGTAACCACATCGATCATGCAAATTGCATAAAAGGGTATTAATAACCGCCGTGTGGCACCAAACGGAGAAAATAATATATCCCAGGTCAGTAGAAGCGCTATAAAAACAAGCAAGGGCGTATGTGGGTCGTCGGCAGAGAAAAGCCGTATGCTCGCCCGGACCGGAAGCGACAGCACCCACCCCCAAAAGATCGCACCCAGCAGGCCCGCTTCCACCCAAGCGCCAAATAAATGCGAATGGGTGGGAATCAACCCGAGTTCATGAATAGATCCCGGATCATAGCCGAGTTGTCTTTTAAGGGCGATCAGCATTTCCGCGTATTTCCAGTCCTTGGCCCATGAACCGTGGCCTAACAAAGGCGACTCCCATATCGCCCTGGAAGCCACAAGAATTTCAGAACGCCCTCCCAGAAAGAGTCCGTATACGCCATGAGCCTGCGCTTCATACTTTTGTTTTTGAACTTGCCCGAGCCAGCCCTCGCGGGCGGAAAATTCATAAAATTCGACAATCATGATGGCTGCGGCAAACAATCCGATTGCCATTAAAACGATTTTTTTGGTCGGGAGACGCGCGTCTTTACCGGGGCGGACTTGCAACAGTCTTTGCAGGCTCAGGTAGGCCAGGGTTAAAAAACAGATGCCGGCAAGGCTTCGAAACCCAAAATAGAGGTTAAGGGCCCCTGCCAGAAACGGCAGAAAATACCTAGCCTCTATAATTATGACTTTTTTGTTTTTCAACAAAACGGCGAAAATAATTAACAGCCATACTATGGCTACCCCGACGCCGAATTTCCAGGGGTGCCCTGTCGCATAAACTCCGGGGTTAAAGTAAAATTGAAGTATCTCTCCAGTTACAATACCAAGAGCAAAAATCAGGATTCTGCCCCTGTTAAGGCCGATGATCATAAAAAGGGTGCAAAAACTGATAACGGTTACCACGATTTTAGCCCAACCTCTCGAATAATCGTAATAAGGGGTTTCCAGCACAAGGTCTGTTGTAAATTGCCCCAAAAAATAGAGCAGCCCAAGCCAGATAAAGGCGCGTGCAAAAGAATTCTTTAAAAGGCCACCCTTAGTAAACAACAGAATGGGGAAGAGACCCAGACAAAGCATGTCAGAACCGAAAAGCCTGCCGATAGCTTTAATTTCAAAAAACATGATAGCCGGAATAACAAAAGCCAGAACCGACATTAAAGAGGGCCACATGTTTTTCCTGGCTGCCGGGTTAAACCAGCCTTTTTGTGCATATGAATATGAGGTTCTCATCTTTACGCACCTGTTTCCAATACCTGCCTGTAAAGTTCAACCAGCTTATCCCCATAATGGACTTGACGGTATTCATTCCTTATAAGCTCCGAGTTTCGCATACCCACCGCCGCTATCGCTTTCCGGTCCATAAACAGGGTCTCTCGTATTGCATTTGCAAGGGCTTCGGCGTTCCCCGGGGGGACCAGACGCCCGTGCACGCCGTCCTCTACAATAGAGCCGCTGTTTGGGGTGGTGATTACGTAGCACCCGGCGGCCAGAGCCTCGAACACCACGCGCGCAGACCCTTCGGCAAGCGATGGAAAAACAAACACATCCGCTTCTCGCATGCATCTTGCCAGTTCCACTCTTGAAAGAAGGCCCTTGGATACAACCCGGTGATCCGCAAAAAATTCCCGGTGCCCGGCCAGCAGCTCCCTCGACCCACCACCCGCGACGGCAAGGCGCCATGCCTCGGTTTTTAGCTTCCCCATGGCCTCTACCAGGATATCTGCGCCTTTGAGCGTGTCCCGTAAATCATATCAGCCGAAGATTTCGATTCGGCCAAATTTTGGCCTTATGCCCCTCTGGACTTTCTGGAAATGCTGATTATTGAGATTCATTGTCATAAGAGCCTTATTCCAC
>PQXD01000001.1:173318-179857 GCA_003194485.1 Deltaproteobacteria bacterium | reverse complement strand
TGCTCCGGATTATAGCTTCTGAAATTGTAGTTCATGAGGCCCTCAAAAAGCAATTATCATGTTGAAATTATATAATATTTTACCGAATTCGGCCTCATTTTGCAACTAATATTTGCGGGACAGACTCCTTTGCGCCTTTCAAACGCACCGGCAGACAAAAATCTTAATGGTTCATCGTTTGTTGGTTGGAGACGGGGACATGAATCCAGGGCACCTAAAAACTGGTCATCCACACCCCAATATATCACTTTTACACTATGTGTATCCCAACCCTGATGGCGAAAGGTTTCTTTTACAAAATTTGAGTTAACAAGTACGTAATCGGCCTGTTCTATGTCACGAAGAACCAGTGCCCAGAAATTGTTTATCGGACCGGCCATACCTTTGGTCGGGAAAGTTCCGTTATTTGTAACAAGATACTCCAACAGGGCAGGATGGGCGATTGAATGGTCACAGATCGTAACCATTTGAAAAGCCTTTGCCGCCTGAACAGATTCATGCCCGAATCCGGCCCTGTAGTGATAAATTCGGACGCCCTTAGTCGCTGCCTTTAAAATATGCCTTGTTGCCTGCCTGCCATACGCCATGAGCGATTTATTATTGAGAATATCCACAATGCGGCGCGGCCCCAAACCTTTTCTTCTCAAGAAAAGCCCCGTGGCATGAAGGCTTTCAGGAAGCCAAAGTGGCACAACAAGCCGGTCGTCGAAATTCTGACCTCTGGCCTCAAGGCGAAAAATCTTTCTGGATCTCCGCAAGGGCCCAAAGCGTAAGACTTTACGGATATTTTGTTTAGGGTATGCGCCGGTCAGAAACATCGACAAATAAGAGCGGTTAAAAAGCTCTTCAGCGGCAACAGCGAGATGGAATTTGCTAAATCCGTTTGAAATTATCACCATAGCATATACTCTAAGTACGGCCGGTAAGCCGCTTTATTGCGTTAAACAGCGGTCTTCCCATAAAAGATATTTCCAAGAAGATCGGGTTTTACGAAGATGACATCGCGCTCTGTTGCATAATTGGAGACCTGATACCCATATTCCTGAAAAATGACAGGGTAAAGATCGACTTCTTCAAGCATTCTGCACACCTTTGGAAAAGATGGTTTCAGTCCTTTATAAACATGGGCGAATGTGCATTAACACAAAACAATGTCCGCCATTTTCAAAACAGCTCCCCCCTCGGAGAACATTGATTTCATGCACCTGAACGTCTATTTTGATCATAACCTTTGCGGCAGCATCAGTATTATTCATTTTTCGTATTGTTGACTCATAACTATCAAGGGTTCTAATCGCAACAGTTTGAGTGTTGGCGACATCCATCTGACGATATTCGTTTGTAATGTCAGTGTATGCCACAAAAGAGGATAGCCTGTTATCCTTCGGAACATACATTTCCATTTCTCCGGCAGTGTCGGATATCCCGACATTTTCGGCCAGCAGGTTTTCGTTATCTTCAAAAGAAGACTTCAAAGCCGCGAATGCCTCTATCGTTGGTTCAAAGGCGATTATATGAGATCTCTGAAACAACCTTCGAAAGGCGTTGCTGAATTCGCCCACATTGGCGCCAATATCTACCAGAAGAATGCACTCACTCGTATCGAGAAAACAGAGCAAATTTACCCAATCCTCGGCCTCCGATGGGCAATGCCAAATTATTTTGTCAATATAGGCTGGAATATTTCGTCCAGACCTTCTCAGGCGCAGTACTTCCATCTGCAAAAACAACCAAAACGAAATCGCATGAGAATAATGCCACAGTGTCTTCACGGAAGTATACCCTATTTTATTCATCTTAAGCCTCCATAAAATATTTCCTGCGATAAGACATTCTCCTCTACAAGGCACCTGGCCACATGGCGGTCCAGGGTCTCGTGGGCGTGCCAGGCAAGTTCACGCTGGAATCGGCCTTCTCCCAATAGCCCCCATCTACCAAGGGCCATGTAGGGGGTTTGCAGCCAGGGGAAGGTAGTCAGCCGTTCTGGCGGAATGTCCTCATCTTTCAGCTTCCAGGAGGGGTAGCCGGAAAAGATACGCTCCAGCATTCCTTTTTTGAGCAATTCTCGAGCCAGTGCAAAAAGGTGGAATTTGCCGATGCAGACGAGCGTAGCGGTGATGGGTTTCATAAATTCTTTACCTCGTCGCTATGAAACAATCATTTTGGGGTATTTTTGCTATACAGAGCAGTCCGCTACGATACAAGACAATTTAATGGCCTTTTGGGGCGGCTAAAAATTCAGCCTTCGGCGCGCCAGACGTAATAAGCCATTGAAATACTTTATAATATATATATACAAAATTTGCCACCAGACAATAGAATAAATTTTTGTATTTATGCAAAGCACGTCAGAATAATCATGGTGAGAAAATTTAACACAAAAAAATCCACTATTGCGCAGCTTTGAAATGACATTACGTATGCGGGGCTGATCAGCTTTTTGGATGAAGTCATGGAATTCGACCGTAATTTGCCCTATATTTCGAAGAAATTCCTCTGGCAAATTGGTTAGTATCTCTATCTCTGCGCCTTCGACGTCCAGCTTTATCAGATCTACGCGTGTGATCGAATTTTCCCGACAGAATTCGTCGAGCTTAATAGACTCGACGACTATGGATTCCTGTTCGATTTTTTCAGAAAAGTACGCGCTACTATCACGCGCCTCTCCCAGTTTTAACCTCAACGGGTCACCCGTTCCTGAAACCGCAATATGATGAAAATGAGTATTCGAAAGAGAAGGCAGGTCAGGAAAGAGGCGCGGATCAGGCTCAAATCCGTGGACAATCCCGTTCGCATTTTCAGAAATCCATTTTGAAAACTCGCCATGGTTTGCGCCACAGTCAAAGACTACAGCAGGATTCCCTAGCAAGTCCCTGGAAAAAGAATGCCCGCACACCCTTTCAATTTTCATGTTCAACCCTTTACTTTTTCACGTATAAGCGGTGGATTGTTTGCATAACCACTGGGATATCCGTGTATTTTAAACCGTTGGTCTAATTAGCTCGACGCGTATTTGAGAGGTCTAGCTTCACCATTCGCCTCAAAATATCAAGAGGCGGTCTCAAGACTGCCCACAGCCACTGATCCATTTCCATGTAGGCCATCTTCAATGCAGCGCGGACCACAATTACGGCCATTACAATTTCAACTGCCATCAGCGCCAGAGCCGCCCCGCTCAGTCCCAAAGCCTTTGCGCCAAGGTAACCCATAACAAATGCCCCGGCTCCGTAAACCAGGCTATAAACAACGGCGATGCGCGCATGCCGGTTGGTGGCATACGGCACCATCAGGGCCGTGTACCAGATGCTGTTGACCAGTACACCCGCCAAAAGCAGGCTCAATGCCGGCCAATGCATGACGACCTTACCGCTTGTCCAGACCGGAAAAATCCAATAAGAAGCTGATGCCACCACTGCGGCGGCCACCAGGCAACCCCACAGAGAAAACTGACAGGATTTGAAAAAGAGTCGTTGAAAAAGGGGTGTATCATCAGCGCCATAGGCCAGGGCCATTTCCGGCTGGATGAGCCGGTTGATAACGGCGCATGACTGCATGGCCAGGCGGCTCAGAGTGCGAAGCGGGGTGAACACGGCCACAGCAGCCGGGCCCAGGGCCAGGCCCACCACCAGGCGCATGCCCTGAATGTTGAGGGCGTTTCCCAGGGGAAAAGCCAGGGAGGCAAAGGCCGGAGCCGTGAGGCGGCGAAGCTCTGTCAGGGAGGCATGGGCAAAGCCATGCCGCAGCCAGGGGCTGACCCGGCGCTGGACGAACCACGTCAGCCCAATACCCAGAGCTCTGCCGCTGACATACCCGATTGCTGCTTGAACCGGTCCGCCGCCGAGAAGCACGGCAATGGCAAGTCCACAAAATTCAAGCAATTGCGTGAAGGCGCCAAGGGCCATGCCCGTTGGGTATCTGCCTGTAACCCAGAAGCCGCCGTTTAGCAACCCTCCCTGAAACCCGATCAGCACATGTACCACCAGCAGGAGCAGCACTGCCCTGGTATCGGCAGCGGTCATGGTGGTAAAGCCGAGCCAATTGTGCAAAGGCACCAGTGCGACAAAACTATAGGCCAGCAAAAAGGCGCCCAGGGAAACCACCAGTAGCAGCAGCCAGGTGCTTTGAAATACGGCAAGCGCCCCTTGCCGGTCTCCCGCCCCGCTTTTCATGGCCATGTCCCGGCAGGCAGCAGTGGCAAAGCCGCCGTCGCCGATGGAAAGATAGGCCGGAATGGCCGCTAGCATCAGCCATTCGCCGTAAAGCTGGGCGCCCCAAAAGGCCAGCAGCAGGGGAACTTCGGCCAGGCGGATAAAAATCTGCACTCCCTGCCCAAATGCCTGGGCGCCAGTGCCTTTCAGAAGGCGTGATTTTAGCCCAGAATTTTTGGGACCTTGCTGACTAATTGAACTTTTTGCAAATTCCATGATCGTTTGGAGCGTTGAGAGTATTGAGAGTAAAGACAAAAAGTCTGGGGGAGCATAGGGGCCTGGAGATTATGTGGGTGTGCCTCCAGTAGAATGGGGGACGCCATTTCTGAATGAACATACGGATTTCTGTTTTTCAGCTCAAGCTTTTGAAATATTCAATTGTTCTTCCCAGTCCCTCTTCTAAACCTACCTTTGGTTGCCAATTTAACTTCTCCTTTGCCAATGTAATATCCGGACATCTGCTTAGAGACGCCAGTTTTAGCGTTATTGGAGCATCATCCAAGAAAAGGGGAAGGACCATGATTTTAAACGTTTCTCACCTTACGGTTCGTTGAGCTATGAAATAGTTAGGATCGTTGAGAGTGTTGATCTGGGCAAGCGAGAAAACCTATTAGCTGGCAAGCATCATGTTCTCATGTGGCAAATAGTTCTTCAAAAAATTGGTCCTTATTCAATAGCTTCTGCCATTCTCTATGCCGCTTAACGCTTTCCATTCTTTTCCTTTTAGGCATATTTATAAATCGAATGGCCTCCACTGGTCCCAATTCTTCGATAAGCACCTTAACAGCCCTTTTGATTACGACTTCTTCATGCATATATTTTGTACTTTTCATCTTAAACCTTCCTTTTCACAAAAGACAGTGGGCTTACCACACCATACATTTATCCTGTGATTCATACATTTTTTAATAAGTCTATCATCACAACTTATGAATGATGCCCCAGCCTGTTCTGCAAACGCAACATGTGCAGCATC
This sequence comes from Deltaproteobacteria bacterium, assembly GCA_003194485.1. Taxonomy (NCBI): domain Bacteria; kingdom Pseudomonadati; phylum Myxococcota; class Myxococcia; species Deltaproteobacteria bacterium. The sequence continues at coordinate 174,673 of PQXD01000001.1, read as the reverse complement.
TGCGATTCCAAAACCTAAATTAACCAAATCCTCAGCCCGTACCCGTGTTTTGGCCATATCTACCTTTATAGGTTCACCCAGTCTATTTAAAACCATCTGTAATTCAATTCGCTCAATTGCATCCGGAATGGCACCTACTTCTTTAATATGGACGGGAGAGACTAACAACCTGTATCTGCCCTTTTTTGCTTTTGATAATATTAGGTTAACAGCCTCTGTTTCAAGCCTTATTCTCATATAGTCTTGGTCGTCAAAAGGCCTGCTTAAAGTACAAACATCAAGGTAAATAGGTTTTTGCGTCATTTTGCTGAGAATGTATGTGATCTGGGGGACTGTTTTTGAATGAACATACGGATTCCCATTTTTCAGCTCAAGCTTTTGAAATATTCAATTGTTCTTCCCAGTCCCTCTTCTAAACCTACCTTTGGTTGCCAATTTAACTTCTCCTTGGCCAATGTAATATCCGGACGTCTGCGGACAGGGTCATCTTGAGGCAGAGGTTTAAAGACTACTTTTGATTTTGAATGGGTTATTTTCAGGATTTTCCCCGCCAATTCAAGCATGCTGATTTCAGAGGGATTACCAAGATTGATGGGGCCTATAAAATCGTCCAGGGTATTCATAAGTTTTATTAATCCCTCAATCAGATCATCCACATAGCAAAAGGACCGGGACTGAGATCCATCTCCAAAAACAGTAATCGGATCATTGCGTAGGGCTTGAAGGATAAAATTGGATACCACACGACCATCATTGGGATGCATGCGCGGACCATAGGTATTAAATATCCGGGCCACCTTAATGCGCAGCTTGTGTTGCCGGTGGTAGTCGAAAAAAAGTGTCTCAGCACATCGTTTTCCTTCATCATAGCATGACCGCAATCCAATAGGGTTGACACGCCCCCAGTAACTTTCCGGTTGAGGGTGTACTTCAGGATCGCCATAGACCTCGCTGGTCGAGGCCTGTAGAATCTTCGCTTTAACTCGTTTTGCCAACCCCAGCATATTGATTGCACCGTGTACACTGGTCTTGGTTGTTTGAACCGGGTCAAACTGATAATGAATAGGAGATGCCGGACAGGCAAGATTATAGATCTCGTCCACTTCCACATACAGTGGAAAAGTAATATCATGCCGCATGACCTCGAAATGGGGGTTGTTTAATAGATGAAGGATATTATCTTTTGTGCCGGTAAAGAAATTGTCAATGCACAGGACATCGTGGCCCTCTTTTATTAAACCACTACCTGCTGAAAGCAGGTAGATTTCTTATACGACTGAAAGTCTAACATGGTTCAATCTTTAGTCATTAGCAATAGTGAAGGCCTCTTTAGGGCTCGCCTTTTCTTGGCTTGC
>PQXD01000001.1:163005-171064 GCA_003194485.1 Deltaproteobacteria bacterium | reverse complement strand
CTATTGTAATTGACTCATGGGAGGTTGTGGGTATCGAAGGTTTGACCACTGCAGGGTTTTATGGGCCGCTTGGCAGTGGCAGCCATGAAACCCATAAAGATTTCGTGGCCAATCCCATAAATGCGGTCGTCGTTTTGCAGGATCCTTACAAAGAAAACAATCCCGATTCCAAGACCCTGGTTATCCTGACCAACAGCCCTGCAAGTAAACCGTTAAAGGTCTATGACGGGTATGATCCCCGCAGCGAAATTGAAAACTCCCTGTTTCGGGAAGCAAAGCAGGCGTGGTTCATCCAGAGGCCTCCACAAAATACCAAGGCTGCTTTTAGAGCCCATGCGTATCTAACCATCTTGACCATGGCCCTGACCACTGCCTATCAAGGCTGGATGGATCAACAGGATAAATTGGAACAGAACGGCCAAGATACCGGAATTCGTAAATTCCGGGAAAAGGTCAAGGAAGAAAACGGCAACAAGCTTATAATCTTTGACCAGGACCGCTACGCCATCTTTGATGCCTATGAGGTTTTCATTCTCTGCGGTCGTAATGTTCTTATGCCAACCGGAGTTCCTGAAAGGATCACCAAAGAAGATATATTACAAAAGTACAGTGTTCAGCTGGAATGATTTTATTCCTGAACTTTACTGCTCTTTCCTGAAATTCTCCCTCCACCTTTTTTGAGTACTGCTGTTGTCAGAGACAATCTGCCAGCCTCGTTGTTCGAATTTTATACCCCATAAATAATCTGCGCTGTTGCCGTCTCAATCCTGGCTATGGTGGTATTTTTACCCATAGCTTGAGAAAAGACGATCACAGCTTGCCTCTGAAGGCTCAAAAGAGCCTCCTGTGCTGCGTCACAAAATTCGCCTGCGCTTATATGAAATATCCAGACCGGCCTGCTTTCCCTCGCATAGTCCAGAAGGGCCATGGTAATCTTGTTTGCCGTGCGACTCGCCTCTTCAATGATCCGTGAGCGGTCCATTATATATTGTGGTGAAAGCTCTTTCCCGGCCTCTATCCGTGCCATGGTCCTCTGGGCTTCCGTAAGGATGGGAGTGAGCTGGTTCTTGATCTCATGGGCCACCCCAGCAGCCAGGCGACCGACTCCGGCGTGCTTTTCCGCCATAATCAACTCCTGCTGGGTCTTCTGCAGCTCTCGGGTACGTTCCTCAACCATCTGTTCCAGATGTCCACGGTGTTGACGCAAGGCTTCCTCAGCCCGTCTCATCTCATCTACCAGGCGGGCGTTTTCCAGGGAGATGCCCGCCTGGGTGGCCAGCAGATCAGTCATCTTTGCCTTCTCCGAAGTGAAAACCGAATCGGACAAACGGTTTTCAAGATACAGAATTCCCATCAACCGGGCCTGCTTGGTTAATGGAAGACAGAGAACGGAACGAAGCCCCATGGCCTTAACCTCGGGATTGTCCTTAAAGTTTCCTTCTTGCGAGGCATTGTCCAGGACCAGCGCCTCCTTGGTGCGATGCACATAACGGATGATAGCCCTGGAAACATCAGTGGCATCTTCAATGTCATACCGGACGGTCCGGACTGCATCTTTTTCGGTGACGTGACTTTCAGCGCGGACAATCAGTCTGCCGCCGTCTTCAATCAAAAGATACCCGTGCTGCGCCCCCGAGGCCTCCAGAACCACGTTCATAATCTTTTTCAACAGGCCATCGAGATTGATCTCTGCCGAAATGGCGGCCGAGGACTTCATCAGGTACTCGGCATCCAGACATGGAAGGGTATAATCAGGAGCGCCTGCTTCAACCGGCATTGAAGCAGGCGCCTCTTCCTCGAAATACTCAGGGTATTTCTCCTTGAGAGAGATCTCTTTACGCTCTGCATGGCATTTTTTATACAGACGGGCTGCCTCGGCAAAGCAGACCCGCTCCATACCCTGACCCGCCTCCTTGAGAAGTTCACCCCGGCATTCATTAATGTAACCTTCCATAAAGGTGAATCGCTGTTCATGGGCAATAGCTATGGCATCAAAGTAGAGGCCCCTTGCCTTTCTGAGATCCCCGGTAAATCTCTCCAGTTCTGCATAGATAAGTGCAAGATAAGGTCTGAGCATCGGCCCGTATTGAGCCCAGGTCTCAATCTTCTTGATGAGCGGCTGAATGAAAGACAGTAATTCTCCTTTGCTTTTGTATATGATTCCTTTCGCATACAGCCTGAGGGCATTCAACACCTGGAAGGCGTGCCACTGCCGCTTCAGTAAGTGATCGGTAAGCCCTCTCAGATACCGCCTGACTCCAAGTAAATACTCTTCAGCCCTTTCATACTCTCCGAAATAATAGTGGGTCAGAGCCATGTGTACATAATAGCTCCCTGCAGCAGAGATATGATTTTCCCTCTCCCATTTTTTGATCTTCTCCTCCATGGGCACTGGTGTGTAATCCTTTTTCATGGGCGCAACCCATGCGGCCTGCATGGCCTCGGCCAGGGCAACGGAAAATGACAGATGATACTTCTGGGAAAACTGAAGACATTCCTTGGCATACTTCTCAACGGCCGACAGGTCGGCCCCCTGCACCTGAAGACCCCACATCAAGGGACCGTACAAGAGCCCTGCATTATATAAGTCACCGCAGTTCTTGCCGCACTGTATCCCTTTCAGACAATGTCTGGCCAGATCTTCGGGATGATTCCGCGTATGCATGGTAACCCAGGCGACCCCGTTCATCCCCCTGGTGGCCCCAAAGGTGTTCGGGTACCTTTCACACAGATCAAGGGCCAGGTCTTCATATCGAAAGACCTGATCAAATTTCATGTGCTCCCCCAGATAGAGCCCCATGATAGAGAAAGAATAGATCACCGATTCATCCATGCCGCCTTCCAGGCAGTGCCGGGTTGACTGGACTGCCGAAAGATAGAGTTGCGGCACCAGGCCGGACATGTATAAGTCCGGGATGAGTTCGCTGTAGATGACCAATTCGATCTTACTCTTCCTCTCCTTGGTAAAAGGCATATTCAGGACAGTGTCCCAGATCCTGGAACCATATTTGGAGTTGATTTCATCCATCAACTGCTCTCGTTTTTTCTCTGCAAGCCCGGGATCATCCGGGATCGATCTGCCGAAATACGCCAACCCGCGGTTGGCGGTCTCAATTGCCTTTATGAAATTGCCTATGGATGAGAGCGAGGTAGTCTGCTCGGCCAGTGCTTCCGCCTTGTCCAGATCGGTTTCGGCATGATCAAGTAATTGATTGAGGAGTTTTTCCGAGTTCTCATAACTTCCGCACATCAACTCGGTCTTTGCCAGTTTCTGGTATATCTTAAATGTGCGGTCATATTGGACCTGCCAGCAGTCTTGAGGCAGAAGCTCAAGGCTTTGTCTGAAATACTCATTGGCCGCTTCCGTGGCCAGTGAATCCAGGGCCTTGTTGCCCGCATGGTAGTTTATGTTCGACAGCAGATAGGCCGTTTCCTTGTCTGATGTCCTATCCTTTCCCAGGTTGAGGTGTGCGGCGACAGTAAACAGGTTGTCCAGTTTTTCGAGATCTGTCCCATCCGGGACAGCGGAAAGGAGGTGATTTCCGATATGCCAGTGTATCCGCTGGCGCCTTTCACGTTCTATGGCACCCAGGACCGCCTCCTGCACCCGGTCATGAACGAATTGTAACTGCTCTTTGCTCTCTACCAGAAGCCCCTGGCCCAAGGCCGGCTTCAATGTTTCAAACACGTCCGGCAATGTAATCTCTCTGACCAGGGCTACCTCGTCCGGTGTGAAAAGATTTCCCATGCAGGCGCAATATTCGAGCAGTTCAATGGTATCAGGAGGCAGCCTTTGGACCTTTGAGCTGAAAAGCGCCACCACCGTGGACGGCATGTCAGACTCCCTGATCTTTTCGAGGTCCCAGAGCCACTGTCGGCTTTCGTCCAAGAAGAGCAGATCTTCATTATAAAGATAGGACAGACTCTCGCTGACAAAGAGTGGATTTCCCTCGGTAAGGCCGGCCAGAAAATCGGATAATGTCCTTGTCTGGGTGAGAGAAGAATCGAGGATATAAGAGACCATCTCATGGCAGTGCCGGGGTTTCAGGGGTTTTAACCTGATCTCTTTCAGGGGTTGAGCGCTTTCCTTGATATCACGCATCAGTTTTGTAAGGAGATGGCTTTCATCCACCTCATTATGGCGATAAGCCCCTAAAAGAAAGAGGTATGGGTGCTCCTTGTAATTGGCAAAGATGTTGGCCAGAAAATCGAAGGTGGCGATATCGCACCACTGAAGATCGTCTATAAAAAGAGTCAAGGGGTTTTCTTTGCTGGCCAGGCAGGTCAAAAAACGGCCGAAGACATCGTGGAAGCGGTTTCTCGATTCCACGGGAGGAAGCGGCTTGACCTCCGGTTGAGGGCCGATCAGGATCTCCAGTTCAGGAACCACATCTGTTATCACCTTTCCGTTTTCTCCCACCGCCTCTGCGATTTTTTGTCTCCAGAGAGCGTTCCTTTGATCGCTTTCCGTTAAAAAGGTCCTCATCAGATTTCTGAAGGCCTGGATAAGGGAGCTGTACGGAATATTCTTTTGATAGACATCGAATTTCCCTGAGGTAAAATAGCCCCTGTGCTCCACGATCGGTCTCTGAAGTTCCTGAATCAAGCGGGTCTTCCCAATACCCGGCAACCCGGAAATCAACAGGCATCTGAAAGAACCATTAGCAGCTTCCTCATATTCCTCAAGGACAGTTCTGGCCTCTCCATCGCGTCCTACCATTTTAGAGATAAAGATAACCCGGCCGGGCCGATCATAAATCCCCAGGGGAAATTCCATGATCGATCCCTTTGTTGAATATTCGTCCCGGCAATGCCTGAGGTCTGCCAGGAGCCCGACAGTGCTCTGATAGCGCTTTTCAGGCTGTTTGAGCATTAATTTGGTGACGATTTTACTCAAGACAGGCGGAATCTCTGGGTTCAGTTCGTGGACCGGCGGCGCCTCTTCAGCCAAATGTGAATGGATCAATTCCAGGGGATCGGCAGATAAGAAGGGAAGTTGCCCGGTCAGAAGCTCATAAAAAGTAACCCCCAGGGAATAAAGATCTGTGGAAAAATCGACTCTATGGCTGATACGTCCGGTCTGTTCGGGAGAGGTATAGGCCAGTGTCCCTGTCACAAAAGAACTGTCATAAATGAAATGACTCACGTCTCTCACATCAAGGGAAGTTATAAAATCGATTAACCGGATATCGAGGGTCTTGGGTTGAATCAAGATATTGTGGGGTTTGACACCGCCATGAATAATCCCCGCTTCATGAACCTTGTCCAGGGCCTTAACCAATCTGCAGGCCACGGTGAAAAAATCGTTCAGGGTAATCCTGGTCTGTTTTCTGGCCCACTCATCAAGGGTTATGCCTTCGAAATAGTCCTGAGTGATAAACGCGGCATCACCTTTCACTTCAAAGGATAAAGGCGTAATCAGTTGGATATCCTGCAAGGTTTTGAGATGCTCTATTCTCTGTCTGAAGTGCCTCTTTTGACGTTCGGACAAAGAGCCGGCCTTCAGGACCCTGAGAGCCAATGGACGACCGGGATTCTCTTTATGAAAGGCCTTGTAAACGACTGATTGCGGGCCCTCACCCAACTTTTCAATGATTGTATAGTTGGAAATCGTCCTCATTATTTGATCCATGTTCGAGATCACCTCCATAATTTAGGAGGGCTAAAGGCCGTCCGTGTACAACCAATCCTGCCATTCTAAAGATGGCAACAAGGAAGATCCACACACCTCGGCTGCAATTCGTGCAGTCCTTTTACATTTTCACTTTCTTATCGGAATCTTTGTTTCAACTATAAAAGACCTTCTTTGTGTCCTCAGTGGTTCAACGCATCCCTAAGACACCCCCTGGGCCCGTTCCAGGATCTTTCTGCTGTACGGGCCGCAGTTAAAGAGAAGGTCCATGGCCGACAGATCCTTGATAAATTCTCCCCAGAGCTGTGGATAGACAGGCCTCTGATAGTCTAGCCAGTGGACAGTGATCCCTGCCTCCTTCAGCAGGGCGGTATCGATCCTGCCCTTCCCTGCCCTGGGGGCCACCAGTTCACTTGCACCCAGTTTTTCGGCAATGGCAACCAGCAAGCCGGTTCCCTTGGCCATGACGCCTATCTCTGACTGCAGCAGGTAAGAGCCGGGCAGATCAAGGGAGTGAAAAATGTGATCAATACCGGCCAGGTTCCAGTGGAGCAGGCTTTCAGGCGCTCTGGTATAGAGTTGTTCGAAAAAGGCGAAATGTTCCTGGAAGAACGGGGCGTTCTTGTAACAGTGCTCCAGGGTCATGAGGTGTTTGCGCCGCCAGCGGGGGTCATCCAGGACACGAACCTTGTCAATGGACTGGAGGCCCAGCCCCTTTTTGATCACCGGGATGGTAAACCAAACCGATCCGTGCATGCCTTTTAAGCGGTTACGGTTGATCCAGGAAAATCCCCTTGGATACTGGACCTGATCCAGGAACACCAGTGTATCCGCCTGCATGGCCTTGTGAAACAGGCCGGGCCAGGGTAAAAATGTGGGTTGGTGAGCTGCAAATCTCATTGCTTAATCGGCCCGACCAAATCTAACATGAGCGCAATATTATTTTCCAATTCATTATTTTATGATGGTAATGAAAATACTATCCGAAGGCAAGGGCGATCTCGTAAGGTGCTGAAGCATCTGCTGTCTGTCTGCCCCCAGTAATTCGTATCTCATCTTCAGACGGGAGCGCCCTGAAGATGCCGGGCGTCATGGTCAAGTGTGGCAGACCAAGAAAATATGGGGAAAAACTGGGTAATGTATCTTCCCTTGCCTCAAGGCACAAGCGCTTGGCAAAAGAGTACTGTGTTGGTAGCATGAGACTTTTATGGGAAACTTCAGATATGAAATATCCAGTGTTAGTATATATTTTGGAAACCGTCCTTCCCGAATCAGAAACAGATGCATGTCAATCGGGAACTATTGGATAGAAATCAGATCATAGGAAAACACTTGTGATTACAGGCCGTCCCTCAATCGGCGGACCGCCCATGGTAAGAATCGACGGCGATAAAGTCCGTAAGCTCAGAGAGTCCCTGGAGCTTACCCAGCTCTACCTTGCTACGGCGGTTGGAGTGACCACTGACACTATTTCCCGGTGGGAAAATCGCAGATATCCCACCATTAAGAAAGAAAATGCCCTCAAGCTGGCCGAGGCACTTGAGGTATCGCTTGAGGAAATACTCGAAGACCATGAAACAGGATCACAAGATGGGGAAATGAAAAAAAGGCAGGAGGAAACCGACGAGACTGACGGAAGCCGGCTACCTGGAATCTTTACAATTCGTCCGTTGTTGGTCCTGATACTGGTCTGTGCGGTGATTATTTCCGGCGCTTTCTGGTGGTCTTTCTTTGGCCGCCAGAAAATAAATATCACCGCCTATAGACTTCTTCCGCCACATACGGCCCCAGGCCTGCCTTTTCCGGTGATAATAAGTGTAGAAACCGAGCATGTTGGATCTCTTTCCCTGATATTGAGGGAATCCGTGCCCCAAGAATGCACGCCGATTGAAGCTGAGCCCGACTTCACGGCCATTGACGAAAAAACAGGCGATCTTAAATGGATCTATCAAACCGATATGCAAAAAATCATATTTTGTTATCTGGCTACCACTGAACCTGGAGTCAGGCTTGAAAAAGAGCTGCAATTTGAGGGAACGATCACTGTCAGAAAAGGTCAAAGCACTGCTATGCCTATCAAAGGACCGAATACACTGCAAATAAGTACGCTGCACTGGGCGGATGCCAATGGTGATGAAAAAATTGATGATGAAGAAATACTCACTGTTTACGATGAATTTGGTAAAATAAAGGATATAAATTTTGGTATGGAGCAGATTGAAGATATCTGGTCTGGAAATGGATATCGCTGGGATGAAAAGACCAAGAAGTTTATAATAATGCCTTGAGGCATATGAGAATATTTGATCACGGGGCAGGGCCGTCCCTTGGAGCGACCTGCGTAAGTCCCGCAGTTTTTCTTGGCCTTTGGGGCGGGGGAAACCCCGGCTCCGGAGCGAAGCGAAGGAGAACGGGGAGGGGGCAGGA